>JAJFMJ010000005.1 GCA_021772275.1 Chlamydiota bacterium
GCCACTTATTTCGCTGCGTAGGCAAATAGAATTGACGTAGATACAAGCTGAGCCACGAGTCAAGGTGGTTCACCTTGGCGAAGGGGTAAAGCAAAGTAGATGCGTTAATTCTAGAAGCCTTACGCAGCGAAATAAGTGGCACTCCGGGGTTTAGGCAAGCAACTTTAGTAGGCGGTCGATGTAGGTTCTAATGGCAAATTGTTGGTGACGGAGGCCATTGGGACGGGTTGTTGGCGTTGATGTGAAAAAAGCATACATATCTTCAACAACTCGGTCCACCTCTGGACCAAACTTACCATTGCCAAGGAAAAATCCTAGCCCAAGAAGGGTTCCTCGGATAATTTCAAGGCGCTGATCGCTACAGAAATCGCAGCACGACGCAGGAATCTCGAGATAGGCCGATTGAAGTAAAGTGATAGCAACCTCTTTTAGATCTCCTAAAGGGATACGATGGTCTTCTACACTAAGCGTTCTAAGCAATCGAATGACCGAATTTATGCTCCAACCAAAGACAGTCCAACTCACAGCAACCTGACTCACACTTCTACGGAGCTGTTCATAGGTAGAATTTCGACTTTGTTTTTCTAGGTGAGAGAAAAGAGATCTCAAAATAAAAAAGTAACTTGTTACGCGCTCTCTTCGATGAGTGTTCCCCGAGAAGATTCCACCACAACTGTTACTCAAATACCTTGCCATCTCCCCTATCCCTTCAGAAAGAGAGATCTCTTCTTCTAAAGCAAGCCCATATCCTTCACTGACGCCCTCAACTGCCGAAACTGACATATTTTACCCTCTTTTGAATCATTTACGGGTCAGTATACTCTGAAATGCCAATTTTGATCAAGAATACATTAATGTTTTTGCTTCTTGCGTACGATCCATACGAGCAAGACCGCGACAGCAACCGTAATAGGAAGCATCACGGTGTAAAGATATTCGGCTAAAAGGGCTGCTCCTGCAGCAAAAAGACCTAAAAGGAGGCCGATAATAAGAAAGGTTATTTCAACATAAACCCCTGTAATAAAGGTGTTTAGAGCCAGCAACGTCAGTGCAACAAGGCCTGCTTCGAAGCGGCCGATTAGCCCTGTATTGACGAAGATCGCGACTAAATAGACCGCCAAAATGAGGCCAAACCACTGAACGAGCTCATGCCAAATCGTTGCGGGGGACAGAACCTGCTTCTTATGACGTAAGTACCAGGATAAGAATAGGCTAAGAACAGCGAAAATCGCGACCATGATCCGCCAGTAGAGCCACGCCCCATCGCGCCAAAGATCGGAGACGATCAGCCCGATAAAGGAAAGGGCCACCATGATGATCGCGACTGCGAGGCGTGCCTGCCAGTGGTGGTGCCGTTTTTTAAGCTCAGTTTCTTCATTCATTTAAAAACAACCTTTATGGTATAATCCTTCACGATGATACAAGAAAAACCTCCTCTCAGCGCCCTTCACGAGCCAGCCGTATTCGAAATTTGCGAATACCTGAATGGTAAAGATTCTTTGAATTTCTTACAAGCCTGGTTTGCTAGCCGAGGGTGGGACAATCCAAAAAAAACCGCTGAGTACTACTCCTCTTATTGGTACCATGTGATGCGAACACGAATTACTTGTGCCCCCTTAGATCATTTTCGAGGGAACCCAGCAAAGGTTGTTTGTCGCTATTTGGCAAAATACTATGGAGAACCAAATCCTTTTGATATTTCCTTTTCTTCAGAAAAACCTCACATAGGAACATCGATTGAGCGGATTAGAAAAGCGATGAACCATGGGCATGAAGTTGCTGCATTCCATCTTATAAAACCTCTGAAGCTTCATCATAGTCAGGCTTCCTTCCTTCTTTTAGGACTTCTCGAGAAAGGGTTTGACGATGCTGCTCTGGAGATGTTCCGTAAACTTCCCGAGTCCGATACAGACTTCAAAAAGTATTTAGATGAAGCTATTAGAAAAGGATGCATGGATGTAGTTAGAGAAATTGCTAAAATAAAACCTGAACTCCTCCACTCCACTCCTATAAGACCTCCCTTACATTTGGCTGCAAGACATGACAACATAGCTATCATGAAATTCCTGATAGCTGCTGGGGTAAACGTAAATGGCAAAAGTCCTCATCACTGGACTCCTCTACACATAGCCTCAGAATATGGCAATGTAGATGCTATAAGTCTCCTCATAGCCGCTGGGGCAAACCTAGAAGCTACAGATAATGAAGGCCTAACACCCTATGAACTAGCGTGTAAGAATGGTAAAGAAGAAATAATAGCTCTCTTAGCCCCTCGAGGAACTAAAAGAAAGCGGGAAGAAGCGACGGTAAAGCTATAACGTAATGCTAATCTGGGCGCCGATAACAAGGGCGTCGCGGATCGTTCCTAATCCGCGCGGGTTCATGATATATTGGATATCGGGAACGATGATCAGCCACGGGTTGACTTGAAACCAGTGGTTAAGTTCCAAAACCGCCTCAAAGTTTTGAGGCTGGTCCCCAAAGCGGGGCATCATCCGGGTCTTTTTCGCAATCCGCTGCGCAGCGCGCAGATCAGTACTATATTTTCCATAGATGTAGCCTAAGTTGGTGTAATCGCAGGGACGAGAGGCAAAGAGCCCTTTATAGACAAGGCCAGACGCGATGAAAAAGGGGAGGAGGTTCCGATCTTTCGGGGCGAAAAGGAGGGCCACAAAGGGGGTGAGTCCCCGATCGCTTTTGGGGTGGCGATAGACCATTTGGTCGAAGAGGATGTAGTAGCCACTATTTCCATTAAAATGGCCACCCAACCACTTTTCCCCTTTGCTTTCGGTATAGTAGAAATAGCCTACCCGATAGTTGCCAGGATAGCCGGTGTCCTCTTTGAGCTGATTGACCTGGTAGGACCACTCGGTGATGAGCTGGGTTCCATCGGAGCCGTTAAAGGACCAGTTAAAGCCGTGATACTTATTGTCAGCAACATCATCTTGAGCGACAAAAGCGGCCATCTTCCCTAGGACCCGGGGGACGGGGCGGACCTGAACATAAAAGCCCCAGGTGGCGTTGGGATAGGCGGTGAAGGGGCCGTTGAAAAAGACGGCGATCGGATTTCCATCAAAGCCGTTACTCACAAATTTGTAGTAAAGCTCCGACTGCAAAAAATAGTTTCCAGCATCGAGGCGGCCCGCTTTTAGGATGAGTTTTTTGTTCCACAAGACTTGCCTAAGATAAAGCTCATTCAGGCGGATGTTTTGTCCGCCATAGACCTGCGCGACGGGAAACTGGTTCCCAATTTTTTTGGCGCTCAGGTTGGTTCCTGTCCGCCATACGGCCGAAATATAGAAAGAAAGTCCCTTCAAAGTGGTATATTTACCAATGTCGACATTGACGTCGAGACCAAAGGAGCCGGCGTAGGCAAAGCCCCGCGCTTTTCCCCCAAGAGGGTTGCCGAGCATGTCGGTGACAAAGACCATCGAGGTGGTCACCCCATCGCGGGCGAGCTTCGAACGCCCCCCATTCCAGTCACCGGTGAGGTAAGGGCGGTCCCACCAGGAAAGGGAGGGGCCTTCGGGGGTGAGATGTTGGATCATCTCGTTATGACGCTCGGCTGCCGTTCCTGAAAAGCGGTAATCAGCGCCATAAAGGGTCGCCCCTAAAAGGAGGATCCACCAAAATCTTTTCATCGTAAGTCGCTCGAGCGATCAAAAGAGATGAAGTAACGGTTTAAGATTTTTTGATGCCGCTCTTGGGCCATCTCCCGGTCGATAATAATTTCTACATTGTCACCTGTCGTAATGTGATAGTAAGGGGCATCTGAATTTTCAAAAGTGGCAATAAGGTCGCGGAGGTTGCAAATTTTCTTTCCGTTAACCGTGTCGATAATCTTTTGCTCTAAGCTTTGGTAGCCCTTATTTGTATAGTCATTCAACACACTCGAAAGAACAACGACCTCATCGACCCCTTCTCTTTCGTCAACAAAGTAAGAACAAAGAGTTAACGCCTCATAAACATTTTCAAGATCGAGAGAATTTGCAACAAGGGGTTGAAAAACAAACCCTCCTAAAATGTAGTAAGTGGGTGGTTTATCACGTTCAAAAGGAATTAAAGCGCCCCCCTTTTGGGTGGCATCAATCGTGGCTTCAAACTCACAAAGTTCTCCTTGCCGAATCAAAGTTACCCTCAGAGGATCTCCGTAATGCTTCATCCGGATTGCGTGACGAAATGGGAGAGCAAGTTCGATCTCTTCGAAGTAAATCCTTCCGTACCGATTGATCGGATAGCCATCAACTTCAAGGAGGATATCTCCTTTTTCTAAAAATCCATGGAGAAAGTGGTTTTTGGCAATCTTTGTGATGAGAAGACCACCTAGATCTTCATCAAGCCCATAATACTTTCTCATGGCAGGGCTACGCATCGTTTGGAACTGAAAGGAAAACCCAGGAAATCCTTCATAGGTTTTCTTCTTTACCTCATCCAAAAAGTGACGAATCACCGGGATAGGGATCATGTAACCAATATTTTGGCCATCGCTCCACCCCTGATGGACAATACCGACGACTTTCCCGTCGGAAATAACAGGTCCACCACTATTTCCAAAATTGATCGGAGCATCGATTTGGGAGATCAGAAGGGAAAGGCCCGAATGAGCGTAGGTCATCATCTCGATCCTAGAGACGATCCCTTTGGTAACAGAAGCACTTTTTCCCCCCATCGGAAATCCATGAACCTGCACTTCTTCCTCTTTTCCCACGAGATGATCGCTAAACTCAAGAGCCCTCTTCCCCTCAAAAAAGGTGGGGTCATCCACCTCTAAAAGGGCCAAATCGCAGTCATGTCCCACAACTTTAACCGTTGCCTCAAACCTTTCCCAAGAGCCCGCCGGAGAGATCTCAATAAAAGAGGCATTTGCAATCGCATGAGCGTTGGTCATAATCAAATTGCCCTCGATGACAAAGCCCGACCCGGTTGACCGGTGTGTTGTTGGTGGCCGCCACGGAAACTCATAATCATATTTTTTTGCTGTAGAAAAAATTTTAACCAGTGAGGAGTCAATTCCTTCCGAGGAAAAAAGGGTTAACGACAAGAGAGTAAAAAATAAAATCTTCATAGAATGAGCCTCACAATGCATTTCAAAGAAGGGTAAAGAAACAAAACATTTTTAATCAAACCAAATTTCTGTTATGCTTGGATCCATGTTAGATATTTTAAAGCGTCCCTTTAATCTCTGGTTTCCTCCTCGCTCTGAAGGGAACCCCCAAGGGCTTGGAACCTTCTCTGGAGTTTATCTTCCTAGCGTTTTGCAGATGCTTGGAGTGATCCTTTTTATGCGGCTTGGGTGGATCACCGGCCACATTGGCATTTCCCAGATGACCTTCATCATTTTGATGGCCTCTTCCATTCTTTTTCTGACGGGACTTTCGATGACCTCGATTGTGACCAATATGAAAGTGGGAAGTGGAGGGTCTTACTATATTATTTCCCGCTCTCTTGGGATGGAATTTGGGAGCGCCATTGGAATTTTATTGACCATTGCTCAGCTGACGACAATTGCGGTCTGCGTTTCTGGCTTTGCCATTTCGCTCCAAGAGCTCATACCAGGGACGTCTCTCCCCTTTTTGGAAGGGTGTGCGCTGTTAGGACTTGGAATTGTTGCGATGCTCCCCGTTGATTTTGCTTTAAAAACGCAAGGGGTCATTTTTTGCATTGTGATGACCGCGATTATCTCTGTATTCCTGGGGGATAGTGCCCGTATTCCCGAGACGATCGCCCCCCTTTCCTCGTTAGAAACGGTCTCTTTTTGGGCTGCTTTTGCCCTCTTTTTTCCCGCCACGACAGGCATTGAGTCAGGAATGGCGATGTCAGGAGATTTAAAAAGTCCCTCCCGCTCCCTTGCCATAGGGACCTTGGGAGCTGTGATCACCGCCTATCTTGTCTATGCTTCGCTAGCAGTCTTTCTTTTTAGAGAAATTCCACGCGATCTTCTCCGCTCCCATCCGATGATCATCTATTACGCCTCAAAAGTTCCCCTTCTCTTTATCTTGGGGGTATGGGGAGCCACCCTTTCAAGCGCTTTGGGAAGTCTCATCACCTCTCCCCGCACCCTTCAGTCCCTTGCAAAAGACAAGATACTCCCCTCTTTCTTGGCTAAAAAGCGGTATGCCGCAGGGATTATTATCATTTGTTTGGCAACAGCGATGACCCTTTTTACCGACATGAATCTTCTCCTTCCCATCTTGTCGATGGTTTGTCTTATGACCTATGGTCTTCTGAACTTCGTTGCCTTTTTTGAGACCCTTTTAAAGAATCCTAGTTGGCGACCCCTTTTCAAAACGCCCCTTCTTGCCTCATTTGCAGGAACCGTTGCCTGCGTTGTCAGCATGTTTATGATCAATGCGGGGTGGAGTTTTCTTGTTTTGATTGCCGTTGGCACGCTGTGTTTTTGGACTGCCAAGAGGAACCTTAAAGGAAACTGGGATGATATCCGCTATAGCATTTTCTCCTTCTTTGCTTCGACGGCGACGAACAAGCTGATCCACATCAAGAAAAACCCTCGGAGCTGGCGGCCCAATATTCTTGCCATTGTAGACCCAGAGCTTCACCATCAAGGGGTGATCCACTTTGCCCATGCTTTGAACCAGTCAAAAGGGTTTTTAACCTACGGGACGACCCTCCCCGACCCTGACAAAATTGCCATCACCCAAACCACCTTTGAAAAGTATTTTCGGAAAAGAGATATTCCCTGTTTTTTCCATATCAATGCCCATAACCAGTCGATTCTAGGGACCCACAACATCGTCCAAAATTATGGGCTCGGTCCTCTTCAGCCCAACACCATTATTTTAGAGCCCCCCAAAGCAAACAAAGAGTCCTTTTGCGATTTGATCCGCGCCTCTTACGAGCTCCAGAAAAACATCATTATTCTTCGAGGAAACGACCTTGAAAAGGGAAGCCAAATCGACCTGTGGTGGGGAGGGCATGTTCATGCCAACTTTGAGCTTAGCCTAGCCCTTTCCCACATCCTCCAGTCGGGGAAGCTCTGGGAAGATGCAGCGATTGTCATTAAGACCCTCGTTAAAAACGAGGCGGCCCAGGTCCACATGTCAAAGCTCTTTGAAAAATATCATGCAGCGCTCCGCTTTAAAAACCTCTCCTTCAAGTCTTATATCGATGAGACGACCGATTTTCATGCCCACATTGCGCACCATTCCACGGAGGCCGATCTTACCTTCCTTGGTTTGCGCGCTCCCCTCTTGCACGAATCGCTTGAAGCCTATACTAGCTACTACGAGACCCTCATCGAAAAAACAGCTGAGATCCCCAATGTTGCCTACACCCTTGCTGGAGAAAAGCTCAATTTCCAAGGGATTTTTGAATGATTTTGGTCTATGCCGACGAGGGGGTAGGCCCCCGCTCCCTCAAAGAGACCTGCGCCCTTTTTCCGGCCGTAAAAAAAGTCGATCATGAAACGCTTATTGAGACCGACTGGGAAAAAGAGGCTAAGCTTCTCATCTTTCCTGGGGGGAGGGACATCCCCTACGACCGAGCTCTTAAAGGGAAAGGGACCACCAAGATCAAGCGCTTTGTCGAGGGAGGAGGAGGCTTTTTAGGGATTTGCGCCGGTGCCTATTTTGGGTCGCAGGAGGTGATCTTTGAAAAAGGGACCGATCTTGAAGTGCATGAGACGCGCGATCTTGCCTTTTTCCTGGGAAGCGCCGTTGGAACGATCTATTCTGACCGCCCCTTTTCTTACGAGACGGAGGCAGGTGCCCATACAGCGCAAGTCTCCTTTGAAGGTAAGATTTTCGACGTTTACTACAATGGTGGCTGCACCTTTAAAAATGCCGATCTATATCCGAATACCACAATTTTAGCACGTTATGCCGATGCCGATGACCAGCCCGCCATTATCCACTGCAAAGTGGGGGAGGGAAACGTCCTCCTTTCAGGGGTTCACATTGAAACCGAAGAAACCTTAACACGGTTACTCCTCAAATGGCTCGAAAACTAAGACAATTTCAGATTAATTTTACCGCCGCAAGCATCGGAAATCTTTTTGAGCATTATGACAAAGCTCTTTTTGCCTTTCTTGCCCCCTTTATAGCCCCCCTTTTCTTTCAAAACGTCTCTCCGATCTACGCCCTTATTCTCACCTATGCCATTATGCCATTGGGACTAATTTCTCGGCCGATTGGAGCCTTTATTTTTGGGCGCATTGGAGATAAGAAAGGGAGGAAGACAGCGCTTTATCTTACTCTTATTGGCATGTCGCTGACCACCCTTTTGATAGGGTTTATACCGACCTATTCCCAGGTAGGGTGGGTAGCGCCTGCCCTTCTTGCACTTGGGAGGCTCACCCAAAACTTTTTTGCCTCTGGAGAGACCGTTGGAGGGAAGCTTTTGATCATAGAAGCGTGCCAAGAAAACAAGAGAGGGTTATTCAACAGTTTTTATGAGTGTTCGACGATTATAGGGATTCTTGGCGCCTCATTTGGGGTGATGCTTCTTAGTGCCCAGGGGTCTATTGAAACCGCCTGGCGTCTTCTTTACTGGATTGGAGGGTTAACAGGTTTTATGGGGCTTTTTATTCGCCTGCATGCCATAGAGCCTGATGCCCCTAAGAAGCCGCCCACGCCCCTTATTCCCCTTCTGCGGCGTTATCGGTTTGCCTTTACTGCCATCGTTCTCACCTCAGGTTTTTCCTATGCCAACTACTATATGATTACCACCTTTCTCAATGGCTATCTTCCCTTGATCAGCACCATCACCAAACAAAAGGCGATGGAGGCGAACACCTTGATTCTTGGGTTTGATCTCCTTATTCTTCCCCTGGCGGGGTTTTTGACCACCCGTTTTTCCATTCCAAAGCTTCTCTTATTCTTTGGGGGGCTGATTGTGGTATTGTCCCTTCCCCTCTACTTTCTTTTAGCCAGTGCCTCCTTTTTAGGAGTACTTGCCATCCGCCTTATATTTGTGACGATGGGAGTAGGTTTTGATATTGCCCTGGCCCCTTTTTATCAGAGTTTGATTCCAAAGGAGAACCGTTACACCTTGATGGCTTTTGGGAGTGCCATTGGAGCCCAGCTTCTAGGGACCAGTGCTTGCAGCCTTAGTTTCTGGCTTTATGACCAGACGAGTTGGGCGGCTTCTCCCGGCCTTTATCTCTTTGGCCTTGGGGTTTTCTCTATTGTTGCCGTCCGTCTTGCGATGGTTAAGGCGCCGCAGCCCCAAACTAGTGTCTAATTAACCAAATTCGCTTCAGTATTTACTCACCTTTTCCGGAGCAGCTTCATGCTCGCGCTCAACAACTTAAAAAGTTGTATTCGCGCTCCGCACTTTGCCGCTCTCGAAAAATTTAAGCGAAATACTTTAACGAATTTGGTTAACTAGACACTAGCCCTTCCTAAAACGGAGCCAAGCGCCTCCGAGTGTTGCCGCAAACAGCACCTTTGCGCCGGCGACTGGGAGGAAAGGGACCACTCCGACCATGATACTTTGCTTAAAAGAGAGGAGGCGCATCAGTCCAATGACGCCGAGGGTATAGACAATGATCTGTCCCACGAGGATGCTTGCCACGAGCCATAAAGAGGAGGGGCGCTCTTTTGTCTCGGTCATTTTCCCAATGGTGAAAGCTGCGATGGGGAAAGCCGCCAAGTAGCCCGCTGTTGGGATTGAGAGCCAAGAGGAGATTGTTGCTCCTCCTGCGAGGACAGGAAGACCGACGGTTGCGAGTAGCAAGTAGAGGAGAGTGGAGTAGGAAGCTTTTTTACCTCCCTGCATGATTGCCAAGATAAAGATTCCCAATGTCTGCATCGTCATCGGCACTGGATACAAAGGAATCGCGATCTGAGCGCACGCCGCTAGAAAAAGGGTTCCCAAAAGAACCTGCGCTGCAGTCCCCATCTTTACTTTTTTAAGTTCGACTAAAGCTTCCATAATTTCTCCTTGCGAAATGGTCCCCCTATTACGGGGCTGTTGAAAAAGTCCATTCCCCCATCTTTCGCACGCTTTCCGGAAAAACCCGAAAGTTTGCAAATCTCCTATACTTAGGCATATGTCGATTTGCAAACTTTCGATTTTTTCTCGAAAATCATCGCAAAATCTGGGGAAAGCGACTTTCTCAACAGCCCCATTATCTTATTTTTGATCTTTTTAAGCAACCTCTCCGAGGAAGAGAGGATAAAGATAGATCTTTACATTAATAACATTTTCTTTCTATAATCCCCGGAAACCTGAGGAGACGGTCGCTATGATACACTTACTACCTAGGGCACTAAGACGCCTCACTTTCAGCACCCAAGAAGCACCTCTAAATAAACCATATCCTAGTGATACACCCAGTCCCCTAGGATATAAAACTGCTTTAACCATTGCTGGGTCTGATCCTAGTGGAGCTGCAGGCATTCAAGCAGACCTAAAAACCTTCTCAGCATTAGGCTGTTATGGAATGAGCGTGGTCATTGCGCTGACGGCTCAAAATACCCGAGGGGTTACAAAGGTTCATCCCATTCCTGAAAAATTTGTTGGCGAGCAATTTTCCCGAATCACAGAAGACATTCATGTGGATGCCATTAAAGTTGGCATGCTTGCTGAGCAAGGTGTCATTCAGGAGGTATCTAGCCGTCTGTGTGAAGAAACTTCCCTGGAAAATATCGTGGTAGATCCCGTAATGTGTGCCAAAAGTGGAGATCCCCTTATTCAGAAAGAGGCGATAGCACTTCTTGCTGATAAAATTTTACCTCTTGCAACGGTTTTAACACCCAACATTTATGAAGCCTCTCTCCTTACCCGAGGCGCATCTATTACCGATAAAGAGACGATGGAAAAAGTTGCTTTTGACATCTTAGGGCTAGGGCCTCAGGCGGTCGTCATCAAGGGTGGAGCAACCGGGAAAAGCAGGGCTCTACTGGGAAGGGATTGTCTTGTAGTCAAAGGGAAAAACGCCGCTCACTGGCTTGAATCTGAATATACTCCGACTAAAAACGTTCAAGGAACTGGGTGTACATTCTCTTCTGCTATAGCAGCCTTCCTAGCAAGAGGGTTAAATATCCACGATGCTGTTCGAGAAGCAAAGCAATACGTGACCCATGCTATTATTGAAGGAGCGCGCTACCAGCTAGGAAGCGGTATGGGTTCTGTTTTACACTTCTACTCTACGTGGGAAGCCCCGAATTTTGCTCAGCAAGCGTGGAGTCAAAATAGAGCCTTGTATACAAAAACGTTAAAGCACCCATTTATTCAAGGTTTGATAGATGAATCGTTAGACATCAGCTTGTTTAATGGGTATATTGCCCAAGACTTTCTTTTTTTAAACGATAAAGCGAAGGCATTTTCCATTCTTGCCTCTAGAGCGGAAGCGACTAAGTATGGCCTAGAGGGGTACCTAGACGTGCGCGCCCAAGGAGATTATAGTGCAGCCCAGAACATTTTTAATAGGTACAACATATACGACATTAATGTGGCCGATCTACAAAAAAACTCCGTGTGCGAGGCATACACTCGATTTCTTTTAGATAAAGCGACCAAAGGGTCATTTGCGGAGGGGCTAACCGCCTTGCTTCCCTGCGCTTTATCGTATCAAAAGATTGGGGAGCGTGCAAAACCGCAGGCGTCAGAAACGCATAAGTACAGACTATGGATTGAAGCCTACAGCAGCGTTGAAAGGCGGAGAAGGGTAGAGAAGTTTATCAGCATTGTCGATCACATGGCCTCTGAAGCCACCTATGTTGAGAGAAAAAAGTTACACCAGACCTTTTCTGAAGGTATGGAATATGAGCATTATTTTTGGAACAGTTGTTACAGCAGTGGTGGCACAAGTTAAAGCTTACGCCCTACAAGGTCATAGCCAGCAGTATCTGTAATTTTAATTTGGTATCGCTTGCCGAAGGCATCGATCCCGGTGGGGTCGTTGATGATCACTTCGCCGTCGATTTCGGGGCATTGTCCCTGATGGCGCCCTCGCAAGAGGAGGGGGGAGTCGGGGTGGTATCCTTCGACGACCACTTCGAGGGTTTGACCAATTCTCTTCTTTAATAAGCGATTAGCCATCCTTTGCTGCGTTTTAGCGAGTCGTTTTTGTCGTTTTGCCTTCACCATATCGGGAACCTGGTCGGATAGCCCTGCTGCGTGGCTTCCCGGTTCCTTAGAGTATTCGAAGATCCCCACATTATCGATAGGGTATTTTTCCACGAAGTCGACAAGTTCCCTGAAGTGTTTTTCCGTTTCGCCGGGGAAGCCGACGATGAGGCTTGTTCGGATTGTGATGTTAGGGATTTCCTTTCTAAGGAGGGTGAGGGACTCAACAATAGCCTCTTTCGAGGTAGCGCGGTGCATTGCCTTTAAAACATCGTTGTTGACATGTTGGATGGGCATATCGAGGTAGGGGCAGATCCGAGAGTCACTTTTCATGAGAGCGATGAGTTCGGGGGTAATTTCGTCTGGGTAGAGGTAGAGGAGGCGGAGCCAAAAGTCTCCCTCTTCCAGTAGAAGAGTTTCCAAGACCTTAATTAGTCCCCGGGACCGTTTATATCCTTGGTCTTTGCCCCAGTCTCCCAGATCTTGAGCGATTAAGATGATTTCCTGAACCCCTTGAGCTCTGAGGGTACGGAACTCCTTAACGATTTGGTCGAGTGACTTGCTGCGGAGGGGGCCTTTGATCTGAGGGATGATGCAGTAGGCGCACCGTTTTTTGCATCCTTCAGCAATTTTCAAGTAAGCGTAGTGGGAGGGAGTAGAGATAGTGCGAGGGATTTCCCCAGCCTCCAAGTAGCTGCGGGCTGAAGTGATAGCGCTCCCCTGTTCTTTAGCTTGGATTGCGCCCAAGATGCCTTCGACATCGCCGGAGCCGAGGAGGTAGTCCACCTGGGGGAAGTGATCTCGGATGATTTTATCGTGAGTTTGGACCATGCAGCCGGTGACGATGATTTTTGCCCCCTCTTTCTTTTGGGCATCGAGCTCTCCGATTGTAGCCAGAGACTCTTCCCGCGCAGCTTCTAGAAAGCCGCAAGTGTTAACAATGAGATAGTCGGCCTCCTCCAGCATATCTGTCGGTTCATAGCCGGCCTTGAGTAGGATGCCGAGCATCACCTCGGTATCGACCCGGTTGCGGGGGCACCCGAGGCTAACGAAGAACAGTTTATTTCCCCCATGGCAAAAAGTTCGCGGGGCTTCTTCCAGCGTCTTGGCTGAAGTTTCTTCAGGATACATCTTAAGCATAGAGGCGATTATAGCCATTACCAGGCTATTCCGACAAGACCTGATTTAAGATGCTGGGCTTAGAAGTCGCTTTCCCCATTTTTTGCAAAGATTTTCGAGAAAAACGCTGGTTTGATGCCACACCATCCTCCTTCCAAGAGGTCTTGTTTATCACGTTCTTCCAGCCCAAAACCCAAATGGTGAACAAGCAGCCGCGCCGGCGCAGGGAGTAAGGAGCTTGTCAAAAATTTCTGATCTGCACGCTCAAAGAGGCGTTTCCCCTTATTCAGTAAAGCTTTTTCTTCATTCCATTGATCTTTTTCAAGAGCATCATCCACCTTTAAATCTGATAGATTTCTCATAAGACTCCTTCTAGCAAGCTTAAAGGATCTTAAGGCCTGAGCAAAATCTTCAACAGGTTTAGGGAGCATTTCATAAAGCTTGATTCTTTTCCTTCTGAACACAAGGAGATCATCGAGTTTGAGCTTTTTTTTAGTCATAAATAAATTACGAAAATGAACACGCGCGCTATCTGCTAAATGTAAGGCATGTTCGTGGGGTAGCAAAGGGGTGGTATAAACATGCGCATTCCATTTCTCTATTGCATCTTGCTCCTTAAGGTCTGCCCGCTTAATTAAATCAATCCCCTCAATAACAAATTCAACCTTTTGAGCAAGCCTACGGACAGAGGTGAGCTTAGCTTCAAAGAGCACTTGCTTTCCCTTAAGAGATTGAAAGCCCAAAAGCTTTTTCATCTTATTCTCAAAAAACCCAACATATTCTGTATCAACTGCTGCTATTAACTTTTCCAGCTCAGCAGACTGATTTTCCATCTCCCCAATCTCTTCTGCAAGTTCTTCCCGGTATTTTTGTAATAAAGCCTTACATCCTTCTAGCTTTTTTTCAAATTCAGGAAGGATCCCCACAAACTTCTCGAGATGGTCTTCGAAGTCGCTAAGCTCTTGACTAATCTTCTGAATCACTTCTGGGTCATTTGCAAAAAGCATAGATTCTGCAGCTTCGCCAAGGCCAATAATTCCGTCTTTTAACCCCTCTCCTATTCTAGTCATCAACGCCTCTGGGTCAGAAAGAGAGTTAGATATAAAGTTCTCCGTTCTTTCAAGGAGGGCGTACAGGCTTTTGAGCCTTTTAAAAAAGTTTTCCAAACACTCAGTCCTGCTTAAGGAAAGTGTTATTCCTAATAGGAAAGGAATTGATATGCGATAGGCCCCCATTGCGGAAGCTAAAAATTTAACAAGTCTAAAAGACCTTGAGGTTCTACCGATTAAACGCTTGTTTAACCTCACAAGTACTTTAGAGGTTAGAATCAGCAAAAAAGAAATCACGCACACCATGCGAACAACAGGCTGAGATTTTAACGCAGCCTGAGCAACCTCAAAGCGGTTTTGTACAAAATCTGGACAGGATCGACTCTGAATTCCTCGATGAGCCCCCATTCCTACACAAAGTCCTGCAACTAAAGGTACCATTTTATTTCTCCTTGTAACATTTGTTCATTTAAGGGGCTGTTGAAAAAGTCCATTCCCCCATCTTTCGCGCGCTTTCCGGAAAAAATCGAAAGTTTGCAAATCTCCTATACTTAGGCATATGTCGATTTTCAAACTTTCGATTTTTTCTCGAAAATTATCGCAAAATCTGGGGAAAGCGACTTTCTCAACAGCCCCTTTAAGTGCCTCGGCTATGGTTTCTGCATGATCAAGGGTCTTCAGCTGGTTGGGAAGATCGATCTTCTTTTGTTGGCGATGAGTAGTACGCGCACAAAGATCTGACTGGAGTGAAGAAGCGGCCATTTTTCTGCCCTCCTTAGCCCGAAGAGGCTTACGAGAAAGGATTCTACCATCAAATCTTTTTTTTGGAAAAAGTTTTTTTATGCAGCCCCATTTTCAAGATGACTCTACAGTAGGCCTGCTAAGCAAAATGGCTTTTATATCGTCCTTTAACTTAACAAAAAAAAGATCTTCTCTTGATTGCAGTGTCAGTTTAACTAAAGCCTCATAGGAATCAGAGTTGAATTCCCCTTCAAGCTTCTGCTTAAACATATTATAGGCTTCAGTGCAAAGGACTTGAGAGGTGATAGAGGCCCTAATGTCCTTTGTGGCCTCATTTACGATTTGCTTTGCTTTTTCTAGCGCAAGTGCAGTGGATTGAGATTCAAAAGTCTTTGTTCGCAAATTGAAGCGGTGGCTATCTATGGATTGAGCAGACACGATTACCTCCTTGCAACTTTCTCGCCAGAAGAACGCCTAGTATATTGCAAACTTATATCCTGTCAAACAGGGCCTATCATCTTAATGGGGAGCAGCATAACTTAAATGTTATCTATCATTGTTCGGCTGATCCGCGAAACTTATAACCATCAGCCCAAGGCATATTCTCCCAATAGACTTCTTCTGCTTCAATTTCTATCCTTGTCACATCAGTTGCTTCAGGTTTAGGAGGAAAATTCATCCATTCAACTAGTAAAAATATCTCATTTGGATATATTTCCAAGTCTAGAATCTCACCATCGTCATAAGTTTTAGAAAGAATGCCATTGTATAGATTTCGGTTTAAACTTACTGCCTTTATATTTTTCAAATGTAATTTTCCAAATAGAGTATTTGACTTTGACAAAAGTGTTACGTTTCCAATTTCTATTGGATCTATTTCAGCACTTTCAAGCGATAAGACGATATTATCTTTTTGATGGTCGATTTCGAGAAGAGATCCATCATGAAAATAACCGGTATAGTTTGTAATATCCAATGTTCACTCCAATCATTCAGGTGAATATAAATGGGAATCGGGACTTCCCTTTGCTACTGGGTTCCCGTTAGCATCCAAGTACTTGTCGTGGTTGCCAGTCATATTAGGATTAGGACGATGCCAATGAGCCTGCCCTTTATGACCAGGCTCCCCAGGTTTGGCCCCATCATAATGCAACTTTTCTCCCGTTTTTTGGTTTTCAAACGTTCGATGTCCCCGTTCTTGAGCCTCTGGATGGCTAACTTCTAACCAGCTAGAATCCTTCAAAAGTTCATCGGGAGAGGACGGAAGTTTTGGGTCAATATACCTTTTGCTTATACCTTGCGGAACCGCGGGAGTAGGTCTTATCAGAGCACTCCCTACAGCAGCTGTTCCTATGGCAACTCCTGTAGATCTAGCGATAGTAGCAGCACGGCTAGCCACGTTAACTAGACCGCTAGCGGGGAGAGGAAGCTCTCCCATGACAATTTTAGGTTGGCTATTCTCTTCTCTCGTCGCCACCGGGTAGTCATCTGCCTGATCTGTTCCAAAAACACTATCAATCCACTCATGACCTTCCCTGGATCCCGACACAGCTTGATGAAGCTCATGCGCAAGATATGCCCCATTTTCTTGAGCGTTTTCTTTAACCCTCTCCCAAAACGCCGGTTCTTCTTCCGGCACAATATTGAATGCCTCTGAAGGAACTTGTTTAGACAAAATCTCTTTAATTGCGATAATCTGCTCTTGCATAGCCTCATTGTTAGAATTTTTATTTCCACCACCACAAGGTTTATCAGCCTGAGGCAGGGACGCTATTGACCACGAAGATTGGGTAATATCGGTATCATTTTCAAATCCCACATTCCCAGGTTTATTTACACGAGGACGATCTGCCTCATTTGCAGCGCCCACAGCGCCCGCTGCACCGGCGACAGCTGGAGCAGTTCCCGCTCCACCTGTGGCGGCGATCACGACAGTAGCGACGACAACTACTACAACTGCAACAATGATTGCTTTCTTATGTTTTTTAACAAACCGCCTAGTCTTCTTCCATTTTTCAGAGAGCCATCCGCAAGGCATAGGGCGAGCTGCTTCCCCAAGATAAACTGCGGGAGCAACGCTCCATTCCCCTCCATCCCGATAAGAAAAAGTTTCATTCTCTAAAAGCCATGCAATATCCCGTTCCAAGTCCTCCTTTGCAGCCACATCCCCTTCCTGTATCCCATTTCGAGCTAAGAACGTGACAAAACCGATGACCTCATCAACGCCCCACGTCGCATAGCCCTCAGCATCTCCATATTCGATGGTATCGATAAGGGCCATGATATTGCCATAAGAAAGGTTCTCATATGATAAGGAGCTCCAGATTGATTCTTTCTCTTCCCAAAGTCTAAGCGAGGAACCTCCCTGAACTGGAGTATTCCAAAGGATTGCTGGAATACACAAGGCGAGGAAAAAACGAAAGATCTTCATAGCAACCCCGTAGGCTGAAAAGAATTGAGGTTAATAGATCTTCTTTCAAAACGCAAGGAGTTGTACAAATCGCTTGAGTAAGCCTCCCAAGAAGTTCCTTGTGAACCTTTTGGCAAAAACAAAGGTAAATCATTTGCCTTTAAAAAACCTAACTAGACAACAACAAAAATCTTTACTTTCTCAAGAAAAAAATTTACCCTCTCGGCTGTACATAGATAACAAGGAGAAAATCTATGAAAGCCTTAGCTCTACCAATAAGAGTAAACTTCTTTCTTTTGTTATGTTTTGCAACCCTATGTGGGAGCATCAATGCTTGGAGCCATCCATCTCAAGAAACAGAAGAGAAAGTCTACGTCTCTCCTGAACAAATTGAGGTGACAGAAGAGGGGATATTAGTTTATGATGCGAGAGGAGAGCTTGTTGCCATATACAAAACACTTTCGTATGACAAGAAAGGCCTTTTTTTAAAGCCAATAGAATCTGAAAGAGGCCCTTGTGGTATTCATAGGGTTTGGTGCCGGTACTGTCAAGGATGCGGAGTCATCTACTGTCCTATGAAGTGTGAATGCCCCAATGGAGTTGGAGGATAGTAGCCCTGACAAAAAAAATTAAGTTACTCACTTTCTTAATCCTTAATTTCTCAGCCACCCAGTTGGTTTCCAACCAACTGGGTAACAACGAAGGATGTTTTTTCTCAAGGTTGGAAGTTCTGGACTCTTTTTGGGAAGATTTACTTGAAAATACGTCGGCAGGATATACCATTTATGGTGAAAAGCCCGTCTATTTAGGGAGCTCTTGTCAACCTGAATGGTTAATACCAGGCTCTGAAAAACATAAGGAAGCTACTATTACCTTTTTGTCCTTAGCAATTTTAGAGTCTCTTCCTAAAAAATCAAAACCATTAAACCACCTATTGGTCCAACATGGTAAACACAACTCTTGTTCCAGGAACATTGAGTTCATGCTTATAAATCGTAAGGCACTATTTCAAGCAATTAAAGAAAACCACATCCTTTTTAAGTATAAGTTTGGGCACAATGTGACTCCACAAAATCTACTGAACCAACTCACCACCACTGACCATGGGTTTTCAGCACTGTTTGGCCAAGATATTGCCCTTCAGGGAATTGTGCTTGGGTACGGAACAGACAACTCTATTTCCTATGCAAGAGCAACAACCTTTACGAAAGATATAGCCCTAAGCAATCCCCCTACACCACCCAACAAACTGCCGTCCCTACCTACAACTGAAGAAGAAATGCTGAGCAGAATAGAAACCAAAGCGAAAACCCACTGGAAAAAAATCAAAAAAGAGACCGAAGATTTTTCTCATTATCGCGCTAAAAACTCTAATGATAAGCTAAAAATACCTTTTAGCTTTCATCAAAACTCCAAGGAAACACTCCAATTGCTCAAAAAATACCGAAGAGCCGAAACACGCCTCAGTCGAGCACTTATCAATAAAAATAAACTTACTCAAACACTTCAGAAACTAAATATCTGTCCCCCACCGAACAGCAATACCCGTACGTTCACTCCCGAAGAAGCAAAGACCCTTACCCAAGCTTTAGCTCATTCTCTACAATATAGCTTTTCAGAGCAAATCTCTCCAGAATTCATCGATGGAATGAAAAATGCCCAGGCCATAAACACAGATCCTGAAGAACTAAAGTTTTTAGAAGTCCTTAGAGAACAAACATTTTCATCAAACAAGCGAAAAGAGTCTCTCCAATTTCTTCAAAAGGTCTCAGCCACCCATTGTCTAATCTCCAATAAGTTATATTTTTCCATCCTAAAAGCCGGTACCCCAAACTCCCCCATTACCCTAAACCATAAAACTATTACAACCAACTACACCATTAGAAGTCTCGAAGGCAAGATCCTCTACAAAAGCGAAGCACCCACAAAACTCTCCCTTGAAAACCTCATTTCAGGTCTTTCTCATGCTCTCCTTGGAATGAACCGAGGAGAGACCCGAAAAGTCTATATTCACCCAGATTTTGCCTATGGAGTCCACACAGAATTTGGGGATGGAAAAGCGTTACAAATAGAAATAGAGCTCCTTGAGACTGAAGATGCCCCTACACCCACCGAACTATCTCCTCTCAAACCCTTTGATATTGCACATATGGCCCCCAACATCACGAGCCCGGAAGAATTTGAATCGCTTCAGAAACGATACAACCGTCTCTGCGGTATGAAAGCCTGGTTGCACTACAAAAAAGCCGAACCTCTAATCGATCTAAATGACCTCATAGAAGAGCTCTCTTTTCCCCACCCCTTATCAGACCAAGAACGCCTCCTCATCACCAAACTCAACTGGAACATCTACCAACAATAGCCTTCAGTTGAAAACTGAAAGCTATTATTCCTGAAACGCACCCCTATCCACAACAATAAATCACTGATAAAGAGTAATATAAGAGCTACAGCAAATGCTCTCAAACAAAGATGGATACGTTCTCCCTCCTATTTGAATAAACCAATGGGTTTCAATTGTCATAACTACAGCTGCACTTCTTTTCATCGTCGTCGCTAATATTGCTTTCGCAAAACTCATCAAAAATGCTAAAATCCATCAATAAAACATAACTCGAGAAAGCTGGGGTTCGGTTTTCTACAGAAAAACTCACTTGACCGATGATCAGTCTAGAAGAGACCAACATTTATTTAGTAGATATTCAAGCTTTCATAGCGAATAAAAGTCATAAAACCGAGGAGAAAAAGCTACTATCTCGTTGTCTCCTGTCAAAAATTCTTTCACTTCAGCTAGGGACTAGATTTGAGAACCCACAATTTTTTACTAATGAGTTTGGAAAACCGTTTCTAGCTACTGGAGAAAAACACTTCAATATTTCCTACTCTAAAGACTTTATTGCATTGGCTATTGATAACCAACCGATAGGCATTGATATTGAGTATGTAAAAGAACTTACTGACATCGATACCATAGTCAATCACTTTAGCAAGGAAGAAAAAGAAGCTCTACTTTCTCTAGATGATGAGAAAAAAATCGAACAGCTTTATAACTTGTGGGTGCTTAAGGAAAGCTATTTAAAGGCCATTGGAAAAGGGCTTAGCTGTCCACTGAATAGTTTCAGTATTACGCTGGCTCAAAATAAGGTGCACTTGAACAATGAACCTGAACAAGAAATCAACTGGCAGTTTAAAACTTACTCTTCATTAGAAGGATACAAGTGCGCAGTATGTGCAGGACACTCTGAACTTCCAGAAAACCCCATCTTAACCACTGCAGAAGAAATCTTAAGCTCTTGATTGAGAAAGTTTCTTGTCATCAACAAACAGATCGATTGCATTTTGAATCATACGTGAATAGCTAAGTGCAGACTCATTATGGATAACACCCCAGTGGTTTCCAGCAACCTCAAACACTTCAAGGTTATCGACATAGTTCTTCCAACCAAGATCATATTCTTTATCCGGGTTTTCCTTGGCTCGGAGGAGAACGACTGGAACGTCTTTAATATAGGGAATAGAGAACTCTTGGAGCGCTTGATAGTGTGCTTTTGCAACTTTTATCACATGCTTAGTGGATCCAGCAGCCTTACCAAAGGGTTTTGATCCCCCCCACTCCAAAAGTTGGATAAGCCTTTGCTTTGGCGATACTCTTTTTCCAAGCTTACACGACCTAACGTTATAGTGCTTAATAAGCTCTGAATATAAAAGGCTTTCGTCTTCTAAGTCAACCTTGCGGAACTTATCAATTTTCGTAGAAGCATCTATTAAAATAAGTAGAGCTACGTTATCACCTTCTCCTATAAGTTGTCTTACAATCTCTGTGGCAACAAGCCCTCCAAAACTCCATCCTCCTATCAAATAGGGGCCTACAGGTTGCACCCGTTTAATGGCCTTGATGTACTCTCGAGCCATGCACTTAATCGAATCTAACGGTTCCTCCCCTTCTTCCAATCCTTTAGCTTGAAGTGCATAAAACGGCCTATTATCAGCCCAATGATTTGTAATCTTATTATAGCAAAGAACATGCCCGCCAACCGGATGTACACAAAAAAATGGAGGTCGTTCTCCCCCGGAAATCATAGGAACGAGCGGAGACCAATCCCTTTTTTGAACAGGATTTTTGATCAAAGATGCGAACATTTTTATCGTAGGATGTTTAAACAAGCTAATGAGAGGAATGGAAATATCCATATCTTTGTTGATTTTCGAGATAAGCCGCATCGCCATAAGAGAGTTCCCACCAACCTTAAAAAAGTTGTCCTCAACGGATACGCTACTAGAATCTAAAAGTTTTTTCCAAAGACTCAGCAAATAAACTTCAGTTGTACAGGAAGGGTCCTTTTTATCTTTGGATAAGCACGAGGTTAGCCTTATCTCAGGAAGACCTTTGTAGTTTGTTTTTCCATTAATCAGTGTAGGAATTTTATCCATAACCATGACCTGTGTAGGGATCATGTATGGAGGAAGATATCGACCTAGATAGTGATTCATTAGCGGCTGAAAATCAGTTATGTTCATTTTAGGGCTTAGCTGCACATATGCAACCAATTGTTTGGAAACTCCCCTCCCTTTTACAATGACTG
>JAJFMJ010000006.1 GCA_021772275.1 Chlamydiota bacterium
AGGACTTGCGAATTAACATAGAAACATTTTACCATTCATTCTTAGTGCATGTCAAATGATAATTTTTCAAAGGAGTGTTTTCGATGGCACAATTCATCTCGGCCCTAAAGGACCGAGTGTTCTTGTGTCCTTGTGATAAAGGGGAAAGGACTCAACGTGATCACTTTTATAATAAGGGTCTATAGAAATTTTAATTCCATATTCTGAGTGAGGGTGGGTTTTCAAAAAAGCATGGAGACTTTTCAGCTTCATTGTTTTTCCAGATTTGACCTCTATAGGGAGAATCTGTTGTTGTTTTTGAATAACATAATCGATTTCAGCAGAACTTCCTCTAGTGTCTCTTTGCCAGTAATAGAGTTGAGATTTTTTATTCAGCTCCGAATAGGTTAAAAGCTCTTGACCCACGAATGCTTCTACAATTTTTCCTTTGTTTACCAGCTCGGCTTCAGGCTGGATAAACCAAGCAGACAACTCCAAGCCTAAAAGAGCTTGAGTGAGGCCAACATCAATGAAGAGAAGTTTAAATCTCTCTGGATTTGCTTCTGCTCCGATGGGAATTCCTTGCGCTGAGGTATGGACCACTTTGTTAAAGATATTAGCAGTTAATAGAAGTTCTAGAGCGGGCTCTAGCTCTCTTTTTCGATATTCTCCTATTTTGCTAAACTTAAATTTTTCTCCAAGTTGCCGGGGAATATTTTCAAAAAGCAGGGAGAGATATTTTAGACTCGGCTTTTTGGCATACTTTTGGAAGTCTTGTCGGTAGGTATCGAGAAGGGTTGCATGCTTTTCAGAACATTTTAAAGGGTCTTTATATTCGATCCAACTTCGAAGCACCTCAGGCATTCCTCCTAAAGCTAGATAGATACCGACATGCTTGAGAATCTTTTTATGGACAACCTCAGAGAGCTTTTCTTCCTTTAGGATTTGCTCTAAAAGAAGTTCTTCTCCATCAGCAGCAAGATATTCAAAGAAAGTTACAGGATGGACATAGAGAGATTGAACTCGTCCTACAGGAATACCAACAAGCTCATGTGCAAACTCTAGTAAAGAGCCCGCAGCTATAACATGAAGTTCAGGCATTTTTTCATAAAAGTACCTAAGGCTGGTAATCGCTCTTGGACAAGATTGGATTTCATCAAAAAAAAGGAGAGTTTTTCCCGGTACAATTTTTTGCTTTGTCAATACAGAGATCTGTTGGACAATTCTTTGGGGATCTAGATCTTCTTCAAAGATCGGGAGAAAGCTCTGAGAAAATTCGAAATTAATCTCGATAAAGTTGTCGAAACTTTCCCCAAGCTTCTGAACGGCGTAGGATTTTCCTACCTGCCTAGCGCCTCGCAAAATCAGCGGTTTCCTCTCCGTTTCCTTGGACCACTCTTTAAGTCTTTGATAAACAAGTCTTTTCAAAATTATTCCTTTGTTTTTGGTCGAAAATCAAGGTAAATTTTTTGTTAAATTGGTTATTTTCGCAGTTTAAAGAAGCCAAAGGCGAAAGAGACGATAATTCCAGCCCAGAAAATGGGCTCGGTCCAGGTGGGGAGTCCCTTAAAAGTGACATCTAGGAGGAGTTTGAGTCCGACCCATCCAACGATAAGATGGGCGCCAATCTCGAGGCGGGGGAAACGGTCGATTAGGTCGGTGAATAGACGGGCAGCAAAGCGCATCAAAATAAGCCCCGAAATACCCCCAATATAGACGATCCAAATCTTTGGGGGAAGCTCATGGTGGTGAAAAGAAACACCCACGAGGGCAAGACCAGCCAAAATCGAGTCGACGGCAAAGATAAAGTCGGTCAGCTCAATCCGGACAACCGTTCCCCAGAAGCTTCGGTAGCGGGGAGCGCTGAGCTCAGCGCGCCGCTTGGATAAAAGATGTGTTAGAGAGAGGTAAACGAGGTAGCCTCCACCAATAAGCTGGACCCAGTAAAGTTGGATGAGATAGGCAGCACTTAAAACGCCGAAAGCGCGGAGGGTGATCGATGAAGCAAGACCAATAAAGAGGGCTTTTTGTCTAAGTTGGGTGGGAAGGCCTCGTACAATAACCGCAATGGCTAGGGCATTATCTAAAGAGAGAATTCCCTCGAGGAAAATCAAGGTGATTAGGCGAGGAATATCGATAAGAGAAAAGGTTTGCCCGAACATTCTTTTCTTTTAGCATAAATCGGAAAATTAACCAAACATCGACTGGCCAAGGGGGGTGATCCGGAGAGTCTCCTTTCCTTCGTGGGTACCACTGGCGATAATCCCTCCTTCAAAGAGCCAATCGTAGATCACCTTCCGGATCAGGTCGAGCTCGGCCTCTGAATAGTCGGGAAGAGAGTATTTCCAATACCGCCCCGTTTTCTTAAGATTCATTTTGCTGTTTTCACTAATAGGAGCAATGACCCCATTCAAAAACTCATCGAGAAGGACCCACCCCGAATCGATAATCCGGCCGATACTCTTTTCAATCTCATGAATATTCCGCTCGGTACAAATTTCTTCTGGAAACTCCGAAAAGGAATAGTTGGAGATCGTCTGCTTATAGGTGTTTATCCCCCGTTTTTCGATGGGAAGAGCAAGCCACTCCTCGGCATCTTCAGCAGGGATGAGTTGGTTTTGCTCAACGCGAGCAAGTTTTAAGAAAAGAAGTTTTGCAATGACCCGCCTCATGTAGCCTTGGAAACGGGCTTGCCCCTCAGTCGATTTCAAATCAAATCCCTTGCACTGCTTAGCGACTTCTGTCGCCGTCCCTTTTTCAAAGCTCCACTCTTCATTTTCATCAAGACGAATAAAGAGGGGTTTGGTCATAGAATAGGCCAGGACCGTTGACATGTCTTCGGCAAACGAAAAGTCGTGAGGCCTTGTCCGTTCCACTTCCGTTTCTTGAGAGACCCCCTTGGGCTGACTCTCTTTTAAAAAGCTTAAATAATCCTTCCACTCTTTAAAGAGGGTGACGACCTCGATCCATTCCCCATCTTTTTTCTCATAAACAAGACAGCAAACGAGGTTGAACTCTAAATAGAGGAGGTGCTCTTCAAAGGCCTCTTCGCTTAAGGAGTATTTTTTTCGGATCTCATCGGAGTAAACCTTATAATCAGGGGCGTTAAAAAGATCTGATATGATCCCATTCAGGACCGGATCACCCAAGTTGAGCTCTGAAAGGTAGCGTTGGAAAGTTTGAGGGGTTTGTAGATATTTTTCGATGAGAGAGTTAAAAATATTATTTGAGGTTCTCGGGATGGGGTACCAAGTGGGGAGGACGTGGATCGGCACCTTTTTCAAAAGAGCCTGCAGAAATTCCATTCCAGGAGAGAAATCCTCTTCAAATTTTTGAATCTGAGTTTCAAAATATTTCCGCATCTCCTTATTGACAACAACCATATCATCTTCAACCTTAAAAAGATCGGTTTGGGAGAGGCGTTCTAAGATTCCTTGGAGCTGATCGAGCTCTTTATCGAGCTGATCGACGAGGCGGCTGACGGGGATTTTTTGAGAACCATAAACAATTTCCTCTAAAACCTCTAGGTCTTCAGTGGAAAAATGGGACATCAGGACCCGATTTTGGATATCCTTCTGGTAGTCATAATCTTCAAGATTAATCTTGTTTTTTCTGAATAAATTAGTTTCTACCATTTTTTCTACTTGTAAGCTCCCATTCAACTCACATATTATAAAAGAAGATTATTTATTGCAACCGAGAAAAAGAATAGCCTTTTTTTTACCGATTTAGTACCCTCGACCGAAAAAGGATATCATGAAATACGACCACAAAGAGATTGAGAAGAAGTGGCAGCGCTACTGGGAAGAAAAGAAGCTGTTTAAAGCGGAGGTAGACCCTTCCAAGCCGAAGTACTACATCTTGGATATGTTTCCCTATCCTTCAGGGGCAGGGCTTCATGTCGGCCACGTCACGGGATACACGGCAACCGACATCTTAGCGCGGTACAAGCGGCAGCAGGGATTCAACGTTTTACATCCAATGGGATGGGATAGTTTTGGTCTCCAGGCCGAGCAGTATGCGATCCGAACAGGGACCCACCCAAAAGTCACCACCGAAAAGAACATCAACACCTACCGGCGGCAACTCCAGTCGCTTGGCTTTAGCTACGACTGGGAACGGGAATTTGCAACGAGTGATCCCGACTACTATAAGTGGACTCAGTGGATTTTCACCAAGCTGTATGAAAAAGGGCTTGCCTATGAAGCAGAAATCTTGGTCAATTACTGTCCAGAACTAGGGACTGTTCTTGCCAATGAAGAGGTCGAAGAGGGAAAGTCGAAAGAGGGAGACTACCCGGTCGAGAGGCGCCCTTTGCGCCAGTGGGTCCTTAAGATCACCGAGTATGCCGAGCGCCTCTTAAAAGATCTCGATCTTCTCGACTGGCCCGACTATTTAAAAACCTTGCAACGGAACTGGATTGGGCGAAGCGAAGGGGCAAAAATCACCTTCCTTGAAAACCGGACCAAGCAGCCAATTACCGTCTTTACCACCCGTCATGACACTCTTTTTGGAGCAACCTTTCTGGTCATCTCTCCCGAACATCCGCTAGTCAAAGAGATCACGACGGGGGACCAACAAGAGAAGGTCGATGCCTACTTAAAAGAGGCGGCCAAGAAAAGTGATTTGGAGCGAACTGAGCTTGCAAAAGAAAAAAGTGGCGTTTGGACAGGCTCCTTTGCCGTTAATCCCGCGAATGACGCTTTAATCCCTATCTGGGTGGCTGATTATGTCCTGATGGGATATGGAACAGGGGCTGTGATGGGAGTTCCAGGGGGCGATGAACGGGACTTTGAGTTTGTAAAAAAGTATGGGATCGGTGTTGTTCCTCCTTATGATCCCGAGATCGAGGAGGTCGTAGTTGACACCACCATTGAAGATGTTCGCTTAGAAATCCTAGCGGGGAGGCGGTGTTGGACCGGCCCGGGAAAAGCGATCAACGGCAAAAGTGAAAAACTCGATATCAACGGCCTTAGCGTAGAAGAGGCTCAAGAAAAAGTGGCCGCCTGGCTCGAAGAGACGAAGTGTGGCGAGCAATGTGTGACTTACAAGCTCCGCGACTGGCTCTTTTCTCGCCAACGGTATTGGGGAGAGCCCGTTCCTATTCTCCACTTTGAAGATGGGACAAAGCGGGTCTTAGATCTTGATGAGCTTCCCTTGACTCTACCAGAACTAACCGAATACAAGCCCCAAGGCGCGGGGAAAACTCCTCTTGATAATGTCCCCGAATGGGTCCAAATTACAGACCCCAAAACAGGAAAAAAAGCTCTTCGAGAAACCAACACAATGCCTCAGTGGGCCGGCTCTTGCTGGTATTATCTCCGTTTTTGCGATCCCCGCAATGAAAACAAAGCGTGGGGGGAGGCCGAAGAAAAGTATTGGATGCCGGTCGATCTGTATGTGGGGGGAGTCGAACATGCCGTTCTCCACCTTCTCTATGCCCGCTTTTGGCATAAGGTATTCTACGATTCAGGCTACGTGTCTACAGAGGAGCCGTTTCAAACGCTGCGCAATCAAGGACTCGTCACCGCCAAAGCCTACAAAAAGCCCGAAGGAGGTTACGTCCATCCCAACGACGCAACCGAGCCTAACCTCATCGAACTGGTCGAAAAGATGTCAAAGTCGAAACTGAATGGGGTAGCCCCTGATGAGATTGTTGAAGAATATGGAGCCGACACCCTCCGCCTCTACGAAATGTTCATGGGCCCCTTTGATAAAGAAAAGCTCTGGAATAGTGATGCGATTAGTGGATGTCGCCGCTTTTTAGACCGTTTTTATGCCCTTGTTTTCTCTGACAAAGTCACCGACACAGAAGAGGGGTTAAAACTTGCCCATCGCCTTGCCCATGGTGTCCAAGAAGACATTGAAGAGATGCTTTTCAATACCGCCATTGCCAAAATGATGGAGTTTGTCAACGCCTTTAGCAAGCTCAAAGCCTACTCCAAAAAAGGGTTGGAGATGGCCGTTCAAGCCTTAGCCCCTTTTGCTCCCCACATTGCTGAGGAGTGTTGGAGTCATCTAGGGCACACCGATTCGCTGACCTACGCCCCCTACCCAAAAGCCGACCCCAAGTACCTAACCGAAGAAAATGCCACCTATGTTGTCCAGGTGAACGGGAAATTTCGTGGCAAATGGGAGCTTCCCAAAGGACAAACAAAGGAAACCCTTCTTGAAGCGGTCCAAAAAGATGAAAAGCTGTCCAAATACCTTACCGGAGAAATTGTGAAGGTGATCTTTGTTCCCGAAAAACTCCTCAACATTGTTGTGAAGGTATGATCCGGTTTTTTTATGACCTCGCCCTCTTTGTCCTTTTAGCTTTCTTTTCTCCCAATTTTTTCTTCAAGAAAAAGTATCGGAAAAGCTTAGCGGCCCGCCTAAAAGGAAGCGCGCCCCAAGAAGACAAAAAACCGGTGATCTGGCTCCATGGAGTTTCGGTCGGGGAGACAAAAGCCCTCTCTACACTACTTCCCCATATTCGAAGGAGCCACCCCGACGCCTTTATCTTCGTCACTACTGTGACAGAGACGGGACAAGACGAGGCAAAAAACTCGCTTTCCGAAGCCGATGCGATCCACTATCTCCCTTTCGACTTTTCGTGGATCATCAACCCTTTCGTCCGCATCCTAAAACCCCGCCTCCTCATCTTGGTCGAAGGGGATTATTGGCTGAACCTTCTTACAGCTGTGAAAAAAGGGGGAGGCAAAATCGTTGTCGCCAATGGAAAACTCTCTGAAAAATCGCTAAAGCGTTACCTTTCCTTCCCCTCCTTTAGCCGCCCCCTCTTTGCCACCATTGACCACTTTTGCCTCCAGGGAGAAACCTATCTTGAGCGTTTTTTAAAGCTAGGGATTTCCCCCGAAAAGCTCACGATTACCGGCAACCTTAAGTTTGATATCCTCGCAAAGCCAGGAAAAAACCTTTCCCTTCCTCTAGAAGAGGGGGATAAAGTGATCACCCTGGGTTCGACCCATGAAGGGGAAGAGATCCTCCTTTTCAAACAGCTTGCCCCCTTCCTAGACAAAGACCCTCATCTCAAAGTTCTTGTTGTGCCGCGCCATCCCGAGCGGTTCAAACGAGTGAAAAGTATGATTAACCACCCCCAAGTGACCGTCATCGACCAAATGGGAGTCTTGCCTGCCTGTTATGCGCTGTCTCATCTGGCGATTGTTGGGGGGAGTTTTGTGAGGGGAGTGGGGGGGCATGATATTTTTGAGCCCGCCAAGATGGGGATACCCACCCTTTTTGGTCCCCATATGCACACCCAAGTGGAGCTCGATCGAGCGCTGACCCAAGCTGGCGCTGGCGCGAAGGTTGATGCCGCGCAGCTTTCTGCTATGGTCGAAAAACTTCTTAACGACTCCAAGCTTCACACCGAGATGGGAAAGAGGGGAAAAGCCTTTGCACAAAAGGCTTTTGGGGCAGCATTTCGCACTTGGAATCTTATTAATAATAACATTTCCCTTGAAGAGAAATCTTAAGATCTTATATACTCACGGTTTCAACTTATCGCGGGGTGGAGCAGTGGTTAGCTCGTCGGGCTCATAACCCGAAGGTCGGAGGTTCGAGTCCTTCCCCCGCTATTTTCTTTACACTCGTACGGCGGCATAGCTCAGTTGGTAGAGCAACGGAATCATAATCCGCAGGTCCTTGGTTCGAGTCCGAGTGCCGCTATCTTTGAAGCTAGAGATTCCTTTCCCTCGTCGTCATACAGATTTTTTTATATTTGCGTTAAAAGGTTTGTTGCAAGTGTAGTTATCCCATATAATTTCTCACTGAGAGATTTTTTTTTACTCATAACTACGGAGGTATCAAAATGAGTAGACCATATATCGGAGGCTTAGGCGAACCAGCTGACACTATTCTCGTTGGACTGATCGGTGGATCCCTTTTGTTGGGAGGAGCAACTACTTATGCTTTCTGCCATAAAGCGGTTAACTTAATAATCAAAAAAGGGAATCCCAGCATTTTAGAGCCCATCAAGATAGTAGCAAGAGGAGTGCAGATAGCAAGCCTACCTCCTATGGTAATAGGAGGAGTTCTATCGGTCGCAGCTGCAGTTAGTGGATGTAAGTTTATGTACTCCCACTTTAATCAAAGCGCTCAAGAGCCAGGCGACAACTAGTCTTCGGGGTAAATGGGGGGCTTATCGCGGCTCCCAATAATCGCAGCGCCATGATCATCATGAAGGTGGCGCTGCGCTTGAATAAAGCTTTTGAGCTCCTCAATCCGCTGCTCGCGGCTCCCTTCTGATACTTCCTCTTTGTGCTCGACTTCTTTCTCGAAAAGCATCTCTTGCCTCCAGGGGTGGTGGATAACCTCACCCTAAAATGAGCACCAAAATTTTGGCAAGAAATTAATTTAACTCTAGCCTGTGATTGCTATCTATGGGTGCCTGAAGGAATCTGTTCATGTCGTTAATGATAAAATATATGGAGTTAGATTTACCCTAAGCTTTTTAGCATAGGCTCGGAGTTTTCTTAGATTCGGCTTTGCCTTTTTGCTTTGAAGATATGCTTGCAACGCTTTAATTGCAATTTCAGGGCTAAGATAGCGAAAGGCGTCTACAACACATCGCTCTCTATCAAAAATAGCTAGCTTATACTCTCCCATCCTAACCGTTGTTTTTCCTAGCTCTATGTTTCGCATCCTTACAGCTCTTACCAGGTGCTGAGCAGGAGCTCTTTGAATGTTTGGGATTGCTAACCAATACTCTCTTGGAATCTCATCTGTTAGACCATAAAAGCTAAGGGCTGAAATAAGACAAATTACAGCATTAGGAGTAGTAAAGGCCACTAGTGCAAGATTTTCAAGTGTTAAGTCGATTTGACTCTTATAGTTAGTACTCCGATAAACTCCTTTCCCAATTCGTTCAATAAGTCCTAATTCGTCAAAATAAGCTAATGCCTGCCTAGAAACACCTCGCTCTAGAGCTTCTGCCACAGTAAATGCAGGCTTTTTCAAAAGGTCCTTGAGTAAAGGGTAATATTTTGACCGGGTTTCCATTCTTCAAATTCTATAAAATGCACTCATTAATGTCAAGTGAGTGCGCTTTATAGAATTAATAAACTACAAACACCTGTTATTTAAATGCTTAAATATTTTAAAAAATTGGCAAGAAATTAATTTAAGAGGCTGTTGAGAAGGAAGTGGAAATAAATGCACCAATTTGCTAAAACCGTTCCGACATTATCACAAATTACCTAGGAGAAACCAACATGGCAGCAGCACCGAGGTCCGTAGCGCGGACAAATCAGGAAATTAAGGAATACTATATAAACTGGTTTCAAGAAACCCTCCCAAAGGTTGAAAAATTACAAACTTCGGAAGAAACTGTTAAGAAAATAATAGAGATCGCCAAAGATTTTTCTTTACTCATTTCTCCTCCCTCAAAAAACCACTCCCTTGTCTATAAAGCTGTGGTTGAAGCAAACCTCTTGGAAAGGGTCAATAAGGCCTGCATATTCTTTCAGGAATTTCGTAAAAAACATCCGGAAGTTAAGGGTCTACAGTGGTTTTCTTTTGAACCTTTGACCGAGGAAATAAAGCAACAAAAGCTTGAAGCTTTTCCCTTGGTCCTAAGAAAGCAATGGTTTAAACTTTTCGAAACCGCAGATAAATTGCAAGCTTATTGGAACCATTTGATGACTTGCCTTTGTTCTGCAGCAAGCCCTGGAGGAATAGACGATTTGGCAGACGCGATTGCAGCTGATCTAAAGGGAAAAGAGCGTGCGATTCTCATTGACTTCGGAGCAGGGGGATGTTTGCCTGCTTTACCAATAGTTTCTCGACTCACTCACATGAAGCAAATCGACCTGTTTTTAGTCGATCCTATCTACCTCCCTAGAGAGCATCGCGCTTATCAGGTTAAGAGACACTCTATTGCAGAACAGCACGGTCGGCCCCCTTTAAGCGATAGTGATGTGGCCTTAGCGATCTTAGAGCTTCTAGGAAACTGCGCCAAACATTTCCCTGAAGGCTGCACCCTTCGTGTTCGTGTCTTAGCAACTGTGAATCAGCTAAGAGAGAAGGTTATCCATATGGATAAAAACGTCCCTCATGTTCTTTTTGCTGTGGATCCTCACCCAAAAGCTGCAGAAGACTTTAAAATAGCTGTCAATTTGATTAAAGGGCGCACTCCCTCTCATTATTGTCTCAATGAAATCGCTGGTGTAAATGGAGAACTCACGAGAGAAGAGGCCCTAGATACTGACCGCATCTTCAGTCGACAAATTACTTGCAACGAAGACGGTTGAGCAAAAACCGGGGCGTATGCCTTAAGTAATGGTGCGGACGAAAGGGAAAACTCGCTTTAGGGAGCTGGTCGGCATTGATCCGATAAAGAAGGTTTTGGGACCAAGAAAAGTTGGGGGCATTCCCAATCCGAAAGATATGAGTGTAGTGTTTTTTAGCTAGGGCATGAACCTTTTTGTCAAAGATTCCAAAGGGGTAAACAAAAGAGGTTATGGGACAGCCGAGCCTGGACTCGAGGATCTTTTTGGACTGTGTGAGCTCTTTTTCAGCATCGACGTGGGGGCTATTTAGGGGACGGTGCTTTTTTACTCGGACTTCATTTTTTGTCCTCAAATGAGATTGATAGATGTTTTTCAGGTATGCAACCAGAGTAAAATTTAAATCTTACCGTTTTTAGGGGTTCGAGGGTGAGGGGCCAATAGTACTCGTTAACGAAAGCTCTTATCAAGAGTTCTAATCTTTTCAAGGTGGTAAAGAGAAGTTAAGCCATAGTGAGCAAAAACGCGGGCTTTTATTTCATCACTTCGCTCGTAACCCAATAGGCGATTCAGGTGCATATGGATAAAGCTTTGTAGAGTGTATCCGTAATCTTTAGGGATTTTTCCTTGAGCTTTGGCTTCTTTGATTACTTTTTTATATTCCTCCATTGCATTTGACCGAAGCTTAAAAATATCTAGCAAGGTTTTATCTTCATCTGTTAAAAAGGAGTCTTTATATATAACTATCTTTATCAGGCGAGAAAGTTCTTTTTTCCATCGACGCCCATTTTTGAGAAACAGTTTATCACTTTCGTCAGGTGGTGTGAAAAACTCGATCAATTTTTCAAAGTTTAGATCTAGACGGGACATAAAATCAATGATACTCAGCGCTGCAACAATATAGTCAGGAAATGTAATTTGCTTCCGTCGCATGGCTTCCATCAAAGCAATAGAGACCTCCGTATCATTACAAAATAACATTTCAGCGATCTCCATGAGATGAGCTCCACCATATCTTTCGACTTCTCTATCATAAACAGAGATATCAAATTGTGAAATACATCGATTTTCATAGAGTTGACCGATCCAGTTCCCTAGGTGAGGGAGAATACACTCCATTAAGAATCGAGGTTCTCCATTAATGCGGACTCTTAAATGATTACTGGGATCAACGTATCTGATAAAATACCACTTTTTAAAAAGATCATGATGCTCAAACTGAGCAATAAACTTTCTAAGTTGGTTCAGAATAAAGGAAGAGTTACTTTCACGTCCTAAGTAAAGCTTGAAATATATCCAATCACTCCCTATCGGTTGGTACCGAAATGAAGCATTTGGATTGGAGTGTGTGAGATGATGCTTTAAATGAGAGGAATACTTAGCTTTTTTTATTACAGGGACTACAAATTCAGAGAAGTGATTTCCCTCTGAACTTTGAATCCAAGGAGAGCCAATATGCTCACGTATCAAGACATGGGATTCTCTTTCAACTTCCTTAGTAATAAGTAGGTTATATATGGGGTTTGTTCGATCTACCAACAATCGATTATCATCAAATCCAATATAAAATTGTTTTGGAACATTCCAAAGGTCTGCCCATTTGTTAAATTCATCAAGAAGAGTGTTTTTTTTCTTGTGTTTTTTCATCTCATTTGGAGGTAAGTCAAAGATCCACTGAGCTCGAGATAGTATGATATTTTTATATCTGACCCTAGGAAGGAAAGGGGCGTCTTCAAAGCCCATCCATGACCAGGGATAGTGATTGACAAAGCGCATCTTTGAGATGTCTCGCATGAGTCGAAGAATCAAAGGAGCATACGTTGGGTTCAGTACATTACCCGCAGTCATAAGGAGCTCTTGACCCTCTTTATTGGCTAAAAAAAGGGTGGACTCTGTTGCCCCAATATACACGTCAGTTAACTGCAGACTTCCCTTTGATGGATTAACAAAGTCAAGAGAGTTTTTCCGAAGATTTTGATGAGTAGCTATATTTGCTCCACGACTCTCGCCCGGCAAGAAAGATGTTTCGATGTACTCGGTTTCAGGATCGAGACTTTCTTCTTGATTATAAGCTTCTTGGACCAGTTCCTTTTGATTGGTATTGAGCAAATAGAAAAATCTTCCAATACTTGCCATCCCTTGTTGGACAAGGGTATTCAAAATAATCTGATAGTCACTTGTTTCATTCGGATTAGCACTAAGCTCAAAGAACAAATCACATGAAGGGGGAGCTTCGTTTAGATCATAGCTAGATAGTAAGAGCTCAAGATCAGAATCTGTAATTTCCATTTCCTCAAACTCATTTTTTAGAGAGGAAAAAAGCTTCTTTTTTAACCAATTTTTCCACCCATGTCCAACCTGTTTGGGGGCTGGTTCATCGGTATAGATAGGGGGTAATCCAATCCCAACGTCAACAGAAACAACTTCAGAGATTGGGACACATCTTAAGATCCCATATTTCTCAACAAACTTGGCATGATAATTTTGCAGATCATGAGAATTTTTAAAAATATGAGAAAATTTCCAAAGAGTATCGGCAGCGGCTCCTACTTCATCTGCTACCTGTTTGGGCAAAAATGAAGAAGTCGATGGTTGATAAAGGTCAATGTTGAGCAAGTTTTGGCTATCATTATTGCTACTTATTTCTGGATCCAATTGCTTTAATAATCCCAGTAATTTTTCTTCAAGGAGGGCAATAATATGAGAACCTTGTCCGGGAGGAGTGTTACAGTATCTATGAAGGTCTTCTTGAATCTCCTGAAAGCTGTTTTCCAACCCTTCATAATTAAGAGAAGTAAAGATATCCTCTGTAAGGAGGCTTGGAATAAGAGCATAAGTTAGCACATTTTGATGGATCAACGACTCAATAATTTTCTCAGTTTTAGCAATGTCAAGTTGAGGAATTACTTTTTCCATTTCGGAAAAAAGGGAGTCAGAAGAATGAGGAACTTGTGTCAACTCAAGAATGAGACTAAGGAGGGGGGTAAGCCGTATTGAAACCTCCCTACTCTTTGATGCTTTACCTAAAATTTCCTTAGTTTGAAGGGAAAGCCTACCTCCAGAAATCATCAGGTGGGGATTTCTTCTAAATCGCAAACAATTCTTATACTCCTTGTTTTCTTGAAGAAGTTTGGTAAGTTTATGTAGCCAAGCGATATCAACGCGTGCATATGATTCTAATAGTTCAGGCTCCCAACTCGCTTTTGTAGGAGAGGTCCATTTACAGAAAGTTGTTCCTGAAAAAAGGCCAAAAGGGGTCGCTCTAGTTGTAGACCTTAAAAAGTACTTCAAAAGAGATTCAAAAACACCTGTAGAAACTTTTTTACTATCGAGCATTTTCCTTAAGGAGGGAGATGCAAAAAAGAGAGCTTCTTGAAAAAGTTTCTCTTTTCGATAGAGATCAAACCCCCATTGGTCTGTAGGTTTATAAACTTCTTGGAAGGGGAGAGTTGCAACACGAGTTATATAGAAATCAGCAGACTGATAAATCGGAACATTTTTCTTTTTCATAGCAATTCACCCAAGTAAAAAAGCATGTTGCCAAGTTGGCTTTTCGAGTTGATCGTGTATAAGAGCGAGTCCAACCCCTGCAGACCCCTCTAGTAATCCTGGAGTATTTGAGGACCAAAGAGACCCACTCAACCGTGGCTGAAGGTCTTGAAATCCAAAAGGAAAATCTGAGGAATAATATTCGAGAAGATTTCTTTTGAGCTGTTTTGCTTGGTTTTGCAGTTCAGCATCACCAGAGTCTTGTCCCATTAGATGAGTAATAAGGTATAGCCCAGCGACGCCATGACAAAGTGTGGGCGAAGGGATATGCCATTTTTCCCTGTCTAGATTAAAGATATCCTTATAAGCCTTAAGACCAATCTCTTGCCATACGTGGTTTTTAAGCTTGGACCCTGCTTGAAAAAGAATACGCGCCACTCCTGGAGTCCCATAGCACCATGCAGCCCGCGTTGTATGAGGGTGTTTTGGAATTTCTCCTACATACTCTTCAAAAGAGATTCGGTCCCCCCAAAAAATTTGCCCCTCAACATCGCTACTTTGGTCGATAAGCCAGTCTCCAATCTTTTCGATTGCTTTCTCTTGCCCATCTATTCGAATTCCATATTCCCAAGCATACACAAGGGTGGCTAGGACACCTGGAATGCCATGTGCAACGCCTAAGTTAAAGTTTCCCTTAGAAAATTTTACCTTTTCTTCATTTAGAAATTGGTCTTCTTGAAGTGTGTACCAGCCGGGGACTTGATAACCTAGAACTTCGATCTCATGGGTTAATCGGATAAGAGCAGTAACAATCCGTGTACAAATAGGTGAAAATTCCTTTCCCTTATTGCACGTTAGAAAGTAGATAAGAGGGCCACAGACTCCCAATACAATATCGAAAAGAAAAGGTGAAGATGGTATTTGAGCATCGAGATTTTTTTCTAATATGGATAAGTAAGTACCTTCCACTCCATGAATTAAAAAAGGGTGTAATTTCTCGAGAATATTTTTATATCTTACTCCTCCACATGAGGCAGAGTCTAAAGCATAGCAAACCCCAGCGAGTCCACCAAATAAAGAATGGTGTTTTGGAAGCCCTTTCTTTAGTGTTGATCCAATAGTAAGAGCATACTGATGAACTACTTTTTCCCATCCAACATTTGGATATGCAGCCTCGATCGCTGAGAACATTAGCATGATACCAGGAAATCCACCAGAGAGAGAAAGGTCAGACCATATTTCTAGATTCACGATCGGATTAGGATTTATATTTTCCTTTGCTAAAGCTTCCGATCGAACAAAATCAGGATTAGATAGCTTCTTAGCCAAATCATTCACTATCTCTGATCTGCTTATTTCTGTATCGCTCAGTTGGTCCATGAATATTATGCCTTTAAGTGAAGTTGATTTGCTAGAGATGTTCGTTTAAGGGGTAAATACCATTTTAGCATTTCCACAGCAGTTTGTCGAAAGGAAGTATGACACTTCTGAGAAATGTTGTTGGTAATTTCCTTGAATCGACTTTGATCAAAAGGGGGGATAGTTATGGGGTTTTTTGGCCAAAAAGAAGGACGGGGTAAGGAGATTCTTGATCCTGCATAAGAAATGATTTGTTGTGAGTAGTCATACATATTCATCGCTTCGATCTCTTCCCCTTTTGCAAAAAGAATAAAAGAAAGAGCATAGAGTAATCTGCTGATACTATTATTTCGATGAAAGCCTACAAGTGCCATCGTAATCTTTAAGGGCTCATCAAAGCATTCAATCGCCATCTCGTATTCTTTCATTCCGGCATAGGCACGTGACATTCCCATTAGGGCATTGCCAATAGCAATATGATCTTTGTCTTTGTATATCTTCCGTCTAATTGTCACAGCTTCTTCATACTTTTGAAGCGCTTCATGAGGCTCTTTTAAGTCGAGCAATGCCCGTCCCACATTAGTTAAGGTATTGGCAACGGAGCTATGAACTCCTGTGGGATACAATTGCTGCCGTATCTTTAAAGCAATCTCGTATGATTCTAATGCTTCCTCATGTTTACCCAAATCAGATTGGACTCTTCCGATACTGTTCCATGCACTTGCAATCAATGGGCAGGGGGTGTTTTTGCTAGTGATACTCACTCGAAGATCTCTCGAATATTCATAATATTTGAGGGCTTCTTGATGATCGCCGAGTAAAGAGCAAACCCTTCCTAAATTACTGTAGTAGTAAGATAGTTCAGCGGATGGCTTGTTATCTTTCAATGTGAGACGTAGGTCGAGAGCTGTTTGTAGAGCTTTTTTTGCTTCTTCCAACCTCATTAGCTCCATCAATGAGCGGCCAAGGTGTCGGTATGTTTCTGCCTGTAGAGCAACGTGGTCTTTAAATTTTTGTTTTGCAAGAACGTTAATTGCTTCAGTGAAATGAGAAATCGCATTGGGAAGATGTTTGTTCGATATATAGGCTTTTCCTGCAGACAAGTGTGCTTGAAAGAGCTCAAGAGAGTCCTTTTTAGAAGGGTCTCGTTCCAATTGGTTACAAATCAATTCAATGGCTTCGAGAGAACTTGGCATAGATATCGGACCTTAACTCCAGGAACGCAGTAAGCTGCGTTCCTATGAATAATTTTGAAAATGATGAGGGTACCCTTTCTTAGCAGTAAGGGCAGCTTCCTCCACATGTTGCGCAGCTACACGTGCATGAACAAGATGTACAGGTATTACTGACAGAGCAAAGAGCTTCAGGCTCGGGGCCTTCAAAAAGCTCGATGTCGAGATCATAATCTACTCGACCAGCCTCTGGGTTGCTTTTTTCTCTTGATAACCGTCCAGCTTCCTGGTGTTTATGGGCTTGTACACTGAATTGATCAATATTTTTGATAGCAGTCATAATTATTCCTAAAATATGAAAGTCACAGGTTTCTTCCAGCTCTTGGGAAGAGCACTAAATTTATATAAATAAATTTTTTTTTGCAAGTCTTAGCACAGGGTATTTTCAATATCCGCCCAATCGAAGGTTTGCAAATCGACATATGCCTAAGTATAGGAGATTTGCAAACCTTCGATTTTTTCCCGCCCTTTCAACCGCGAAGTGCGACAGTCCTATAAAAGAAAAACTGGTCAGAGATGACTAAAACCTCTACGGTGGTTTTTATGAGAAACAAACGTAGGAGGAATTATGCCCAAGGGCTATCACCATCTGACCAGAGACCAAAGGTGCCAGTTATACACCTTAAAAGCAAGAGGAGACTCTATGATATTCATAGCTAAGGAATTGAAGATGAGTAGATCTAGTCTCTACCGAGAGATAAGCCGAAATAGCGGAGAGCTAGGATATCGCTATGAGCAAGCTGATAGAAAAGCTAAAAAGAGACGTTATGAGGCAAGTCATCGCAGCATAAAAATGAGAGGAAAAATAATTTCCATTCTCAAAGAAAAGTTAAAAACACAGTGGAGTCCTGAGCAAATATCTGGATGGATGAAGAAGCGCGGATATAGCAAGGGAGTTAGCTATGAGACAATTTACAAATACATCTGGCAAGATAAACGGCTGGGAGGAACCTTGTATAAAGAGCTCAGACACTGTGGGAAAAAATATAACACACGAAAAAATGGAAAAATGTTTCGTGGGCGTATTCGAGGAAGAATTGGCGTCCGGAAAGCGCGCGAAAGATGGGGGAATGGACTTTTGAGGGCAGCCCCACAAGAGAAGAGGCCCTAGATACTGACCGCATCTTCAGTCGAAAAATCACTTGCAACGAAGACGGTTGAGCAAAAACCGAGGCGTATGCCTTAAGTGATGGTGCAGACGAAAAGGAAAGCTCTCTTTAGGAAGCTGGTCGGCATTGATCCGATAAAGAAGGTTTTGGGACCAAGAGAAGTTGGGGGCATTCCCAATCCGAAAGATATGAGTGTAGTGTTTTTTAGCCAGAGCATGAACCTTTTTGTCAAAGATTCCAAAGGGGTAAACAAAAGAGGTTATGGGACAGCCGAGCCTGGACTCGAGGATCTTTTTGGAATGTGTGAGCTCTTTTTCAGCATCGACGTGGGGGCTATTTAGGGGACGGTGGTGTTGCGAGTGGGAGGCGATGTGAATGAGCCGGGAGGCGGAGAGTTCTTGAAGCTCCTCCCAGGTGCAAAAAGCGGGAGAAGGGATCGGAGGCGCCTCATCAGGAAAAGTGGCCACTTTAGCAAGACGCTCTTCGGAGGAGAGGGGAGCGCTTTCTGGAATATAGGCGGTGGGAACGGCTAAAAGCGCTTTGAGGTTGTACTTTTTTAAAAGGGGGAAGATCAGGTGGTAAAAGTCAAAGAAAGCATCATCAAAGGTGAGACAGACAGAAGTGGAAGAGAGTTCCTCGCCAGGATGTACGGTGGGGTAGCGCGAGGCAATAAAGGCAAAGTGGTCCTCGAGTTTGGGTAGGGGATTGGCATATTTGCCATTACCGATCTTGTGATACAGAAGTGCGAGAAGCATAGGCAAGCTTAAGGTATTTGTAAAAAGTTGTCTGGGCATTGTAGAGGGAGATAATATACCCCTCTTTTCCACCGAGAAATCCCTTTTTGATAATGTAGGACTTGATAAAGGCAAAAGAGCCGTGGAGGAGCGCTTTGGTGAAGGAGGACCGTTTTTTGTGAAGGTTTTGCTCGGCAAAAAGGGTGGAGTAACGATCCATTTTGTGGAGGAAGTCGGCGATCGAGCGGTAGGAGTAATGTTTCACCGGATGCTTGAAGGCAATTTCCTGAAGAGGTTTGACTTTTTCATGGACCTGATCATCAGTGAAGGAGGTGGCCGTTTTATTATAGAGGCGGATATGGCGATCGGGATACCAACCACACCATTTGATATGTTTTCCATTAAAGTAGTTGTCAAAGGGGAAGGAGTAGACCTTTTGAGGGTCGAGCTTCACTGCTAGAATTTCTTCAGCAAGCTCGGGAGTAAGGACCTCGTCACTATCAAGAGAGAGGATCCAATCGTGGGAGGCGTACTGCGCGGCCAAATTGTGGAGGGGACCAAAACCGATGAAAGGACTTTTAAAGACTTTGACGTTGGGATAAATCTGGGCTAGCTCAAGGGTGGTATCGGTCGAGCCGGTATCGAGGAGGATGACCTCGTCAAAGGAGCAAACGGACTCCAAAACCGAGCCGAGGGTTTCCTCATTATTTTTGGTCAAAATGGTCACTGTGATCATAGGGCAATCTTAACACAGAACCAAATAAAAAACTACTTGATGCGTTGCGGGGTCTCTCCTTTCTCCATTCGCTCCCACTCTCTTAAGACTTTAAGCCGATTTTTCTTTAACCAATCCTGAGCAATCCTACGGGCTGGTCTAGGTAGGGAGCCCTGGATAATCTCCCCTGTTTTGATATCCATGCTGGCTTCATACTCCCCATATTTGACATGCACATGTGGAGGGGGATGCTCTCTACCAGTATAGATAACAAAAAAGATTCCATGGACAATATCGATGATAGGCATAGGCAATTCTCCTCAGGGTCAAGTCGATCGGTCGTTAGTGCGACTTTCTAAAATTTCCTTTCTAAGTTCAGCAGGATTAACGTCTACTTCACACCCTGTTTCTCCCCAAGTAACAGTGTGGGTAAATGGATCAATACGGGCTTTACTAAAGTCTTCTTCACTTTTCCACACTCGCTTGAAAGCTGGTTTTTCTCTAAGATCACTAAGATTCACAATGCCCTCTAGTCCGTCTTGAAAGCGGACCCAAACGTGGTAATTCAGGCTTGGCCGACAGCTAATAATACGTTCATCTATTGACTTCATAAGACACTCCTACTCAACAAATGGGGAAATAGGCTCTGGTTTTTTATTTTCTAATAAGAGCTTCCAGTTATGGGCAAGCTCTTCGCGGTGTTTAGGGAGCCATTCTTTTATGATATCCTGGCCAATTTCTCCAAGATTACCTTCATACATCTCATCAGATGAAATATTAAACTTAGAAATTTCTCCCTCATAAAGAACCTGAATATGGGGAGTTTTGTCAGAAAGGTCTAACGACATTAAAATAGTCATCCCATAAAATTCGGAAACAACATTTGACATTCATGCCTCTCCTATTTAGGCTAATAAGAATAGGTTAATTTTTACTTGAGGTTAAAGTCAACGAAAAATAGACTGATATAAATGAAAAAACAATTAGGAATCTGGATGCTCACCGCTCTCGTGGTGGGCAATATGATCGGCTCGGGGGTCTTTCTCCTTCCAGCGTCGCTGGCACATTTTGGAAGTATCACCGTCTTTAGCTGGGTCGCTACGGCAGTGGGTGCGATCCTGCTCGCAATGGTTTTTGCCAAGCTGAGCACCCTTTTTCCCAAGACGGGAGGACCTTACATTTACTGCAAGGAGGGGTTCGGCAATTTTATCGGCTTTCAGGTCGCCTATAACTATTGGATTTACATGTGGGTCGGCAACGCGGCAATTGCTGTGGCATTTACCGGCTATTTGTCCACCTTCTGGCCTGCCGTCGCCGAGAATAATCTCCTCGCTTTTTGCATGGCAGCGGGAATCGTCTGGTTTTTCACAATCGTCAATATCATCGGGGTCCATTTGGCTGGCCGCTTTCAGCTCATTTTAACCATTCTAAAATTCGTTCCTCTTCTTTTGATCGCCCTTATTGGGATCTTTTTTGTTGATAGCCACAACCTCACCTATTTTAATGTAAGTGGAAAATCAAATTTTTCAGCCCTTTCGGGGGGAGCTATGCTCACTCTTTGGGCCTTTTTGGGACTGGAATCAGCCTCCATTCCAGCTGACAATGTAAAAAACCCGAAGAAAACAATCCCGCGGGCCACGATTTTAGGGACGGCTATTACAGCAGCTGTCTACATTTTAAGTACGGTGGCGATTATGGGGGTCATCCCGATGCCGGAGCTCCAAGCATCAACCGCCCCCTTTGCCGACTTGGCGGGAAAAATCTTCGGCGGATGGGGGAGATATGCGATGGGAGGGGCAGCGATCATTTCATGTGCCGGTGCCCTCAATGGGTGGATTCTCCTTCAAGGACAGATCCCTATGGCAGCAGCGCGCGATAAACTCTTTCCCAGAAAATTTGCCCATCTCTCTAAGGGAAATGCGCCGATCTTTGGGATTTTACTTTCCTCGGTGTTCATTACTCTGGTCCTCATCCTTAACTTCAATAAGAACCTCGTCGATCAATTTACCTTCATCATTTCACTGGCAACGCTCGCTGCACTAATCGCCTATCTCTATAGCTCGGTCGCCGAGTTTGTGATCTATTTGAAACACCCCGACAAGATGAATAAAAAAACAGTGATCAAAACGTTGACAATCTCGGGGCTCGCCTTTATCTATGCTTTTTGGGCCACGGTAAGCGCCGGTCAAGAGATCGTGTTCTACGGGGCCCTACTGATGTTTACAAGCATCCCTATTTATGGATGGATGGAATGGAAAAAACACCTGGAGTGCCATGAAAATTTATGACCCTGTCCACCGCTTTATCCACCTAGATGAGCTCGAAAGCTTGCTCATCCACACCCCACCTTTTCAGCGTCTCCACTACATCCACCAGCTAGGAGTCACTTTCTTTGTTTACCCAGGAGGAACCCACCGCCGTTTTGAACACTCTCTTGGTGTCATGGAGCTGGCAACACGCATCTACGATCAGATCACCGCAGAGCCTTTACCAAAAGTTTTGGAAGGAATGATCCCTTCCCCAGGAAGTGAGGAGCATCGTTACTGGCGTCGAGTCGTTAGACTGGCAGCCCTTTGCCACGACCTCGGCCACCTCCCGTTTAGCCACGTGGCAGAGCATCGCCTTCTTGGCAAAGGGGGGCATGAAGTGTGGACCCAAAAAATTATGGAAAGCTCTTTTCTTGCTCCTGTGTGGGAAGCATTTGCAAAAGAGGCGAGCGGCCACGATGTCAAAGTCGATGTGATGAAAGTGGCTCTCGGCGAGAAGAAATTTGGTAGAAAGTTCACCCCATGGGAGCGTGTCGTCACTGAGATCATCACAGGGGACTTTTTTGGAGCCGATCGGATCGACTATTTGCTCCGCGACTCCCAGTGCACCGGCTTAGCCTATGGCCTTTTCGACTACCACCAGCTCATCGAAATGCTCATGATGATTCTCACTCCCGAAGGAAACCTCGTTCTTGGCGTGGAGGAAAACGGGATCGAATCGTGCGAGGCGCTTCTTTTAGCCCGCCACTACATGCACAAACGCCTTTACCAATACTCGAGTGTCAAATCATATGGCTTCCACCTCGCCCGCTTTATGGAGACAATTTACTACGACCTGGGAGAAGATTTAGAGCGGTACGTTTCGATGACCGATAATGAGGTCTTAGCGGAGCTAAATATCGCCTCGCGCGATGAAAATCATCCCGGTCATTTCGATGCAAAATGTCTCTATATCCGCAATTATCGCTTCCGCGCCATTGCCCTTTCGGCTCCTCCTGAGGAAGAAGAGCTGCGCGCGCTTGATATTCCAGAAGGGGAGATTGCCTGGGAACTGACCCCTATTGGCAAAAAAACAATCGGTCTCAATGTTCCCGTCCTCAAACAAGATGGGACAATCGACATCGGGGAAAACCTTTCAGAAATCTCAGTCCCTCCTAAAGAGAGGAGCTGGGTCTATGTCGCTCCCCAATATGAGGAAGAGGTCAGAAAAAAACTTAACCATGTGGATGCCTTAAGATGAAAAAACTAGCCCTCTTTTTGCTCTTTGCTGTTTGCGGGTTTGCAACAGAATGTGACTTTACACCAGTAGCGGTTCCCGAGCCCACCCCTGAAGCAATCTCTTTTTATAAGTCGGGAAATGTCTTATGGTTAGTGCAACTTCTTTGGAGCTTGGCCATTCCTTCCCTGATCCTTTTTAGTGGCTTTGGAGTGAGGCTCAGAGATTTTTGCCAAAAAATCACAGGGAAATGGCTTTGGAAAACAGCCCTTTTTGCCCTCTTTTTCCTTCTAATTGTAACCGTGCTTACGCTCCCTCTCGACTTTTACATGAGCTACATCCGCCCCCACTCCTATGGTCTTTCTAACCAGACGATTAGCCGATGGCTTGAGCATTATTTGATAGGGACTGGCATTTCCACGGTAGTAGGGATTATCCTCGTCTGGATCCTCTATGGAATTATCCGGGTAAGTCCCAAGCGCTGGTGGCTTTACTTTGGTCTTTTAAACTTCCCCCTGACCCTTTTTATTGTTTTGGTCTACCCTCTATGGGTTACTCCTCTTTTTAATCACTTTGGGCCAATGAAAAACAAGCACTTAGAACAAAAAATCTTAGATCTAGCCTCCCAAGCGGGGATTGAAGGAGGCCGTGTCTACGAGGTAGACATGAGCGCCGACACCAAAAAAATTAATGCCTATGTCACAGGCCTTGGCACAAGCAAACGGATTGTCATTTGGGATACAGCCATCGAAGGCTTAAGCGAAGAGCAGCTCCTTTTTGTCGTGGGACATGAGATGGGCCACTATGTCCTTAACCACGTGTGGTGGGGGATTGGTGTCCATACAGCCCTTTCTCTTGCAATCCTTTTCCTCATTTATATTACGGGAAACCGCTTTGTCCATAGATTGGGGGGGTGGAGCGATATCGCTTCTCTTCCTCTCATTGTCCTTCTCTATACTTTCTACTCGTTTCTCTTGTCCCCTGTATCAAACCTCGCCTCCCAAAAGGTCGAGCATGATGCAGACACCTTTGGCCTCGAGCTGACCCATTTGAACGAAGCGGCAGCAACGGGTTTTGTTAAACTTCAATACAACAATCTTGGTTACCCCTGGCCTGGCAAACTCTATATGCTTTTCCGCGCCTCCCACCCCTCGATCGGCTCCCGCATCACCTACTTTAATACCTATCACCCCTGGTGCGAGGAAAAGGGCTCTCATGCTATAATGGCTGAATGAAAGTTAAAAATTGGATTCACCAGTTTCATGGGGAAAAGCTTTTCCTCCTCTTTGCCATGCTCTCCGGCTTTTTCATTACCGCCGAGTACGCCATCACCAAACCCACGAGCAACTCGATCTTTTTGGCTCACTACAATGTAAGTCTCTACCCTTACGCATGGCTGCTTACCATCCCCCTTAACCTTCTGGTCGTCACCTTCTACAACCGCTTTTTGGAGCGATTTGGATGCTTTCGGATGTTTCTAACCACCGTTTTTACAACGATGGGGATCAATGGCGTCTGCGCCCTTTTTGTAAAAGAGCACCCGTCTCTTGCTTTTTTCCTCTACATCTGGAAAGATATCTATGTCATGCTCATGTTCCAACAGCTTTGGTCCGTGATCCACACAAAGACTTCTCTTAATAAGGCCAAATACCTCTATGGAGTTTTGTTTGGAGTCAGCGGCATTGGGGCCATTTTCGGAAGCACTGTTCCTGGTTTTTTTGCCGTAAAGATGGGGTCGGAACACCTCCTCCTCTTAACGATTCCTCTCTATCTTCTCTTTATTGGGGCTTACTACGCTATGCTGAAACGGAGCGAAGGAGGCTTGCCCACCACCCCAGAAAAGACGCAAGGAGGTTTTCAGCTCATCAAAAGCTCTCAGCCCCTCAAATTTATCCTTTTGATCGTCATCTTAATGCAGCTGTCGACCACCATTATGGACTACCAATTCAGCTCCTTTTTGCAAGAGCGATTTCCGTCCCAAGACTTGCGGACAGAATTTTATGGCCGCCTTTGGGGGATGATCAACATCTTTAAGCTCTGCCTCCAATTTTTTGCCACCTTCCTTTTGGTCCAGTTTTTGGGGATGCGGCGGAGCCATTTTGTAGTTCCTGGAGTCTTGTTTGGAAACGCCATCCTCACCCTCTTCAACCCCAGTTTTGCCTTTGCCACCTATAGCTTTAGCGTTATCAAAACCTTCGACTATTCGATTTTCAATATCCTAAAAGAGATGCTCTACGTCCCTCTAAAGACTGAAGAAAAGTTTAAGGCCAAGGCGGTGATCGATGTCTTTGCCTATCGCTCCGCAAAAGGGCTTGCCTCTTTGTTTGTCATTGGGATGGGAGCCCTTTCTGCCGACAAACTCCCTTATGCCTATTCATGGGGCCCCTTTGCTTTCTTCGTAATTTGGCTTATCGTGGCCTTTTTATTCTTCCAAAAGAAAGAGGTTTTGGGTACAATTGGCGGATCAAGGAGATCAGTATGATAGAAGTGAAACGGAGATTTGAGAAAGGAGAAGAGGTGGTTGAAATTGATCTAGAGGCCAATGACATCCTCCATGATCCTATTTTGAATAAAGGAACCGCTTTTACCGAAGAAGAGCGGTCCGAGCTAGGACTTCATGGCCTGTTGCCTTTCCATACCTCAACCCTTGAAGAGCAGCTTAAAAGGGCTTACGGAAAATTCCAAAAAAAAGCGACCGATATTGGGCGCTACGCCTTTCTTGCTTCCCTCCAAAACCGAAATGAAACCCTTTTCTACGCCCTTTGCTCCGAGCACCCTGAAGAGATGCTCCCTTATATCTATACCCCGACAGTTGGAGACGCTTCCTTAAACTACAGCAACATCTATACCGAAAACAGGGGAGTTTATATCTCTTATCCCCACAAAGACCGGATCGAAGAAATCGTAAACAACATCCCCCGCGACCGGGTCGATGTTATTGTGGTGACTGACGGCGCCCGTATCTTAGGGTTGGGTGATCTTGGCATGGGAGGAATGGCCATCCCTGTTGGAAAGCTTGCCCTCTACTCCCTTTTTGGGGGGATCCACCCTGCCTACACACTGCCTATCACCCTCGATGTAGGAACCAACAACCAAAATCTTCTTAACGACCCCCTTTATCTCGGTTGGCGCCACGAGCGGCTGGGTGGTCCTGACTATGATGCTTTCATCGAAGCCTTTGTCCAAGCGATTACCAAAAGGTTCCCCAATGTCCTCATCCAGTGGGAAGATTTTGCAAAAAATCAGGCGCAACCGATCCTTGACCGGTACCGCGAAAAAATCTGCTGCTTCAACGACGACATCCAAGGAACGGCAGGGGTCGTCGTGGCCGGCATTCTTGCTGCAATTAAAGGGATGGAAGGGGATATCAAAGAGCAACGAATCGTCCTTTTTGGAGCAGGTTCTGCTGGTATCGGCATTGCCGAACTGATCACTCAAGCGATGATACTCGAAGGGATTTCTCGCGAGGAGGCCAAAGAAAAGATCTTTGTCATGGGAAGAAATGGTCTTGCCCACACCGGATCGGAAGGGCTTGATGACCTTAAAAAGCGGTTTGCCCAAAAAGAGGAGGCGATCCAAAAGTGGGGAGTGGAAAATATGCAACATATCTCCCTCCTTGAAACGATCCAGCATGCCAAGCCTACAATCCTTATCGGCACTTCGACGCAACCAGGGACCTTTAACGAAGAGATCGTCACTGAAATGAAAAAGCATGTTGCTCGCCCTATTATTTTCCCTCTATCAAATCCCACCTCTCGCTCAGAAGCCCATCCAAAAGACCTTCTAACATGGACCCAAGGACAAGCGCTGATCGCCACCGGTAGCCCTTACAAACCCATCGAGTATGAAGGGAAAAAGTATGTAATCGGGCAATGTAACAATGTCTTCATCTTCCCTGGCGTCGGGCTCGCCGTGATCGCTTCAGGGGCCACTCGGGTCACCGATGCGATGTTCCTTAAAGCAGCTGAAGTCTTGAGTAAATATGCCCCTGTTCTCAACAACCCTCATGCTTCCCTTTTTCCCCGTCTAACAGAGTTGCGAGCCATTTCTCTTGACGTTGCAACTGCGGTTGCCAAGCAAGCGGTTGAGGAAGGTGTGTGTCAGAGCCCACCAGCCGATCTTGAAAAAGCCGTTCGAGAGACCATGTGGGAGCCAAAATATGCTCGCTATAAAAAAAGTTCTTGCGTTTAATATTAAGATTCGGTTAATTTTTCGCACAATTTAAGCTAACAATTGTGCACGCAATGGGACAGCCCCTTTTCGACAGAATCCGCAAGATTTTCAAAGTTGATCGCTCGGTTAAAAAAGAAAAAAGAGCGATAAAATCAGACATTATGCGCCTCAATTCATTCCTCCTTCACGCGGCAATGAAACACATGTCGCAAGGGGGATCTAAAAAAGCGCGCTCCCTTTTTACCACAAAGATTCTTTCTTCGAAAAATAGGCACCTTTCTGCCCTAGTAAAGCAAGCTGAAGCGGCATGCGTCCACCAAGATCTCGAGCTTTTTTTCTATAAGCAGTTTTTTTGTCGGAATGGACTTGCCCTTCGCCGGGTAATCCAATGGAAGTTTTCGAAGTATATTAAGACACGGCAGGAAGCAAATGCCCTTCTTAATGCGATGAAAGAGACCTCTCCCGAAACTTTCAAGCGCCACCTCGTTACCCTCCTTAGCGAAGAGAAGCTTTCCTCTGAAGAGATCACCAAGGAAGTGGAACACTTAGAAAATCAGTGGAAGCTCTGGACACAGCAAGGATCTACAGAATCATTAAAAGTCCAATGATCAAAAGGGCTACCCCAAAGATTCTTTTCAGGATTTTTGTGGGGAGGCGGTGGGCAAGCTTGACCCCAAAAGGGGCCGCCGAAAAAGCAAAGATGCTGACGAGGACGAAGCCAGGAAGATAGATATAGCCAAGGCTAAGAGGGGTGTCAGGTGCATTAATTCCTAAGAAAAGGTAATAGATCGCTCCAAAGGTGGTGATGCAGAAACTAAGGGCTGAAGCTGTTCCTATTGCCTTTTTCAAGGGGACTTTAAAGTGGTGGAGGATCGGAACATTCAAAACACCTCCTCCTATGCCAAGCATTGTTGAAAAGGTCGCCACTCCAAAACCGATTCCACTCAAGGCCCAAAAAGGGGGAAGATCTGCTGTATCGACGATGTGGTCCTTTTTCGGGAGGAGAAAGCGGATCCCTACGAGACATTCAAAACTTCCAAACAAGATTTCAAGAAAGCCGCTAGAGAGCATCCGAGCAATCGTGGCTCCTAAGAAAGAGCCCGCAGCAATACCAATAAGCATTGGCTTGACTGCCGAAAGGAGGACCGCCTTTTTTCTCTTATGGGAGTAACTTGCCGATAGGGTATTAAAGACCATCGCAGAGAGCGAAGTTCCGATCGCGAGATGCATTAGCATTGATGGAGCAATATCGGTTTGAGAAAAGATAAAAAGGAGGCAGGGGATTGTGACGAGTCCTCCCCCAATGCCGAGAAGACCCGCAAGGGTTCCTGCTAAAATGCCTGTAATGGCAAAGCCAACTAGTTGAAACAACATAACCCCAACATAGACCAAATTTTTTTTTGTTGCAAAAACAAATCACAATCGTTTATCACTATCCGTAACATCAATAAAATGTAAAGAACCTTGAAGCAGCACCTTTTTCTCTTTGGCTTGGTCGCCCTCTTTACTTCCCCCCTTGCTCATGGAGAGATCACCTCCGATCTTTCTCATCCCATCCCTATGATCGTGGATACCGATGCCGATCTCGATGACATGATGGCCATTCTCTATCTTCTCAAATCGCCTCGAGCAAGTATCAAAGCGATCACTACGGTAGGGGATGGCATGTCCCGGTGGGAGTATGGGGCCAAGAACATCTCGAATCTTTTAGAGCTTGCAGGGCGCTCCCACATTCCCGTTGCTTATGGCGCCAAAAAATCGCTCAGTCCAGCAGGGAGCTTTCCCAAAGAGTGGCGCGATGAGGCCGACGCGGTGAGGGGGATTAAGCTTCCTCTTAATCCGGTCCAGCCCGTCCGCGTTTCTGCAACTGATCTCATGGTCGATCTCATCATGAATAGCCCTAACAAAATTTCCCTTTTTTGCATGGGGCCGCTAACCAATCTAGCGATTGCCATGGATAAAACCCCAGCCATTAAAGATAATATTGACCAGCTCTATATTATGGGGGGAGTGATCCTTTCTCCTGGAAATATCGAAGGAAAGCCCCAAGGATTTCGGAATACCACCGCTGAATATAACATCTTTCTCGATGCCAAAGGAGCTTTCGATGTCTTCAATTCGGGAGTGCCCATCACCCTTATTCCTTTTGATGTAGTTGAACAAGTCCCCATAACCAAGGCTTTTTTCGACCGTCTGTCTAAAAATCGAAAAACCCCTTCTGCCAATTTTGTCTATGAAGTGATCAAACCCTTTAGCAAAATGCATATTAGGTTCAAAGACTACTTTCGAGATTCTTTAGCCGCTGTCGTGATGACCCATCCCGAGATTGCCACCTTCCGCACCCTTAACCTAACGATTAACATGCGGAAAGGGCCCGAGTATGGAAGGGTGATGATGACAAAGAGAGGGGCTCCCATCAAAGTTTGCACAGAAGTTGATGCCGACGCCTTCTACAATATCTTTCTCGAAACGCTCAATCTCCCAGAGAATATCAAGCAAAATCACACCGAATCCAGATAAATTTCAGAAAAAGCTTTGCTAAAAAAACCTCTATCATATAAAGTTTGTATTAATATTTACTAAAGCGCCGGTAAAGAGCTGGCAGCTTCAAGATCCATACCTCAATCCATGAAGAGGGCCACCTGTCAAAGGGTGGCCTTCTTTATTTGTGGCCCTATTATTGACAAAATCGCCAGACCGGATAATCTGAAGTTTAACTGCAGATTTGCCAGGTTGTTATGTATAAGAGACTTATAGAAAAAGAATTGCAAGATCTAGCTCAGGGATACCCTGTTGTAACAGTGGTAGGTCCTCGACAGTCGGGAAAAACCACGGTTGTACGTCACACCTTTCCGGATAAGCCGTATGCCAATTTAGAAGAAGTCGATGTTCGAGAAATGGCATTATTTGATGAAAAAGAGCAGAAGGGGATGTTTATCCTCACAGGAAGCCATCAAATGGAACTTCACGGAGCCGTCTCCCAATCTTTAGCAGGGAGAACAGCGCTTTTAACGCTTTTGCCTTTAAGTCTAGAAGAAATGAAGAAAGAAGATGTTAGGCAAGATCTTGATAACCTTCTTCTTCATGGAGGCTATCCTCGGATTTATCGTGATAAGCTCGATCCGATAAAAGCTTATCGCAACTACTTTCGAACCTACGTTGAAAGAGATTTAAGGCAAATCATACAAGTGAAAGACCTCTCTCAATTTCAACGGTTTGTCCGGATTTGTGCAGGACGAATTGGTCAAGTCCTTAATCTCGAAGGGATCAGTAATGATGTAGGAGTCTCTTCAAATACAGTGAAAGAGTGGCTGTCGGTTTTAGAAGCATCCTTTGTGATAACCCGCCTTCAACCTTACTTTGAAAACTTTGGGAAGCGCTTGATAAAGTCTCCCAAGCTCTATTTTACCGATGTGGGACTCGCTTGTTATCTTCTTGGCATCGAAAATAGTGTTCAGATCGAACGAGACCCTTTAAGGGGAAATCTCATAGAAAACCTTGTCCTTTTAGAATTGATGAAGTGTCGATTAAACCAGGGGGTTGATCCTCAGCTCTACTATTATCGAGATGCCCATGGCAATGAAGTTGACCTTATCTTTCAGTCAGGTCGGAAGCTTATCCCCATAGAGGTTAAAGCTTCAAGAACGTTCCACAAAGATTTTTTGAAAAACCTCAAATTTTTTAAAGAGCTTGCTCCAGATCGTGTTTCTAAAGGTTTTCTTGTCTATGCGGGAAAGCAAGAGCAGCAAATTCAAGATTTTCATACTCTAAATTATGCGCATACACATCAGATTATACAAGGAATCTATTGATTTAGCTGGCTGGCTGTGGTAGAATCCGGTTTTTCAAAACGATTTTTGCCGAGGAGCATTAGGAATGGATCTAAGAGAAGAAGAGCTAGAGATTGCTGGGTATGAAAAAGTCATTAAGGTTACTGAGAAAAAGTCGGGACTGCAAGCGATTATAGCGATCCACAATACCACCCTTGGGCCAGGACTAGGGGGAACCCGAATCTATCCTTACAAGAGCTTTGATGAAGCTCTTAACGATGTGCTCCGCCTTTCGAAGGGGATGACCTATAAAGCGGGAATGGCGCAAGTGGGCCTAGGCGGCGCAAAAAGTGTCATTATAGCCGATCCTAAAACAGAAAAAACGCCCGAGCTTCTGCATGCCTTTGGAAAGGCCGTTGACAAGCTGAAGGGGAAATACATTTGCGCCGAAGATGTCGGATGCTCTCCCCAAGATATCGACACCATCCTTGAGGTAACCAAGTATGCTTGTGGTGTCCACAACCTGCGGGGGAGTGGAAATCCTGCTTCCTTCACTGCCCATGGAACCTTTTTAGGGATCCAGTCGGTCCTCCAAGAACTCGATGGGAACGACTCGCTGGTAGGGAAAACGGTTGCCATTCAGGGAGTGGGAAATGTTGGAAAACGGCTTGCCGAGCGCCTTTTCTGGGCAGGGGCTAAGCTTATTATTTCCGATGTCGATCTCGATTTGATCGAACACTTTGCCCATGAGTTTGATGCCGAAAGGGTCCCTACCGAAGAGATTCTCTTTGCTGAATGTGATGTTCTTGCTCCTTGCGCTATGGGGGGGATTATCAACCAAGACACGATCCCCAAGCTCCGTTGCCGAGCGGTTGCTGGAGCAGCAAACAACCAGCTTCTTAAGCCTACCGATGCCGATCATCTAGCCAATAGGGGAATCCTCTATGCTCCCGACTTCGTCGTCAATGCCGGAGGCCTTATCAATGTGATGAATGAGCTTCACCGTGATGGCTACAATGCGACCAAAGCGCGCAACATGATCCAAGAGATCTACCACCATCTTCTTGAGATCTACGAAGTGGCCCAACAGAACCAGATCTCCACCAACCAAGCAGCAGTCAGCATCGTCGACCGTCGCCTTGACAAGGGAATCGGCAAACGGACCGATGAGCTTTGCTTTCATTTTGCAAGCGCTTAGAGGGGTTGCTACTGCTCAACGTGGGCTGAAGGTAGAAAGATCTTCATTTTACTCCAGAAGGTTTCGTGGGGATTCTCACGTTCTCCCTTACAAAATTCTTTTATAACGATCAAATTCTCTTGAGACCCTCTGCCAACTAGATAGGGATTAAAACCTCTTAAGAATACCAGCCCATTCAGCAAACGCAAGAGTTCCTCATCTGACACCCCCTTTTTCCGCAATTCGGAAGCGGTAAAATGGAGTGTTTCTTTAATGGGACTATCGAGGTCTACCCCATACATCAAGTTGCGCATCTTCACACCAAAAGCCTTCCACTCGCCAGAGTCTAAACACTCTTCTCGACCTTTAGTTTTGTACATCTGGTCAAGCTCCCTTGCCAACCTTAGGCACCCCTTAAAAGGCTTCTTAAGTTTGTTTTCCACACAAGGAACAAGCCACTTTTTCCAAAGCTCCGTAAGAAAGCTGTCTTCTCGGAAAAGAGTAGATAGACTTGAAGTCTCAATTTCCAGCTTAATCCCTTCCTCGAAATCCTTCCAAAAAGTTTCTCTTTCAGAAAACTCATTTACAAACTCTTGGGCATCAAAAGCAAACCGATGACGATAATACCGATTTGCTCCCCGAAAGCTCAAAGTACGTGCGCCCTGTATATCGAGTTGTTGGCGCAGCTCAGGATCAATCTCTTTTAATAGCGTCCCTATAGAACCCAGCGTTTCTTCAGAAACCTTCTCTTCATTTAGTTTCTTAACCGTGCCCCAAGCATTAATCTGTTTGCTTAAATGAAGCTCTGGGACAGAGTTAGAGCGAACACTTGATGACCTTTCTCTTCTTCTTCTAAATAGTCTTGGAGAGAGCGCACCTAATAGAGAGGTTTTTTTACTGGAGGAGGAAGAACTGGCACTTGAAGAAGCAGCCATGGAACTCTCATTGACTTGCTTCAAATTGAGAGGGGGTTCTGAAAAAGAAACGGTGCGACGCTTTTGGGGAGGGGGAGTAGGCGCTCTTTGTGATTCATTTGCACCTGAAAAACTGCCTTCTGAAGAACTACTATGCACTTTCATAAAATCCTCTCCGTCGCAGAATAAATCTTTTAAACAATTAAAATCAACGGGTTGATAAAATTACACTGCAATTTTATCAAGCAATAGTCGAAATTACACGATATACACCTAAGCGATTAGCTAACAGGTGTTTAGGTGGAGGGCAACTTTAAATTATTAACAATCAAAAGCTTATAAAATTGACTTTTTTCTTGAATAATAAGATTTTATGAAGGATAATCTTACCAAAATAAACATAAGTTGAAAAAAAAGGAGATTCAAAAATGTTTAAGGTAGCTACATGGAATACAGAAACTAGCCGCAATAATTTTTTAAGTTTGCATGCTCAAAAAGAAACCTCTGATCAAACAGAAGCACAAACAAAATGGGACGAGCTTTCACAAACCATTTCAGTGGAAGATTGGGACCAACTTGGAGAAAATGCAATTGCTTCTCTAGTCGATCAAGGAGTTCAGATTTTTACCCTGCAAGAAGCTATGTTTTTTCAAGATGCTCGCGATGCGGGTCGTAAAAATTGGTTTAATGATCAATTTAATTGGATCGGAAGATGGTCTGGGGAAACAATTGCTTGGGATTCTTCCCGTTTTACCCCTCTTGTAGGATCTTTAAAAACAGGTGAAATGTTTGTCTCAATCGACCTTTTTGACCGAACAACACATAAGATTATTCGTGTAACTTCAATGCACGTTATTGGCTATAGCCTAGAAGCCATGAGGGATGAAAACCATCCAAACCATGGAGATACTCAGTGGAGTGTAACAAAAGACACTCAACCTAAACTCGAAACCGCTTTAAATACTGTAGGTGATGCAGAAGTTTATGACGCACATATCATTGGAAGTGATACCAACTCCGACCCTAGGGCCTACACTGGCATACACAAAGTGTTTGTCGAAAAGGGGCTAAGTTATGATGAAAGCACTCGAAAGACAAATTATAATCCCTTATCCACGGATGAGGATCTCATAGAACGACAGCTTGACTACCTCTTTAGTAAAGAGGCAACCTCTAAGAATATCCCTGTTGAAAACATAGGGCTAGCAAACAAAGAGAATAACCCGAGTGACCATGTTCCTGTGATTGAGGAATATACTGTGGTTTCCAATATAATCAAAACATTGAGAAGTTTATCTGATTGCAAAGAGCTAACGGAAGAGGAGATATCTCAAAAAAATCTAGTATTTGATCTTAAAGAAAAACTCGTTTATTCCAGCACAAAAACCCTGCCCGACCTCATCGAGAAAGCAGAAGCAGCAAGAAGGAAAAAAGTAGCAGCTATCTTCTTGGGAGCTGTACTTCTGGCCGCAACCGTAGGATACGCGATCTGGAAATGGCGCAGGGGGAAAGTCCCAACTCCGTTAAAGATCACCAAGCCGGCGCATCAGCCCATCTCTGGGGCGCAAACGCAGCGCAGCTAGCCACCAAAGCGGGCCCCTCGGCCCGCTTTTTTGTTGTCTGGAAAGGGCTAATCTCTTAACATTTTTGACTAAGAATGGGCGAGGGGAGGTCGCGGCGAGCGATCCTTGTAACGTCTGATAATTAATGTTATGTTGGAGGCACCTATGGGAAAATGGAAGAAAGCGCCTGAGGCGCTAATCGATCGGTTCTATGAGACACTCGAGACCTTTGAGGCCGCCGAGATGCGGAAGATGTTTGGCTATCCCTGTTCCTTTCTGAATGGGAACATGTTTACCGGTCTTCATGAGGAGAACTGGGTCCTCCGCCTTCCCGAAGAAGCGCGCGAAGAGATCACAAAGCTAGGAGCTGAGCCCTTTGTTCCTATGGGCCGCCCCATGAAAGAGTATGTGAAAATCCCCCAGGCGATCCAACAAGACATGGAGGCCCTCCAGGAATGGATCAGCCGCTCGCTGGCCTTTGTCTCCTCTCTTCCCAAGAAAGAGCCCAAGAAAAAGCAAAAGAAGGGGTAACTACCCTATCTCGATCCTAGAGGGATCGAGAGGATGGGCGACTCTTTTTCTTGCTGTCTTGCTTGGAGGTTGTAGATCTGCTGGAGGAGGACAAAAGTTCGCTTCGAATTGACATCACTGTCATCGATGTAGAACCAGTAGCCCCGATAGGCAACGGCCAGATAGGCATGTTCTGGATAGTGGCGACTCCACTGAATCTCAAAAAGATCCCCCACAACCTCGTTCCAGTCAAACAGCGAGCCATCACAGTTCTGGGTGATAGCCACAATCCCTGCCTGGAGGTCTCGAGGGGGCACTTGCACCCCTAAACTCAGGTAGTACATGGCACTTAAAAGGGAGCGGGTCATGATCCCAATCTCGGCCTCTTCATTAAAGGCTTGCCTCATGTTAAGAACGTAGCGCCCTTTTGTTCTGCTCACCCCTTCTAGTAGCTCGGCAAGTCGCACCGATTCGGCGCCGTTAGCGGGGAAAGAGATCTGGACAGTGTTTGGGCGCTGCTTGCAGGCATCTTCTTCCGATAAGGGGGTATCTCCATGAGGAATATAGCGCACTCCCACTTGCAACTGCCCTAAGGACTGGAAGTGGCGCAAGAGGACTAAGCACTCGAAAAACTTCTTGTAGTGAGGAGGACGAACCGGAATCGGGCCAGAAGCTGAGTTAGCATTAGGAATATCTGCCATGTTCTGAATCAGGAGGCGGAAGACCCGGTCCACATCCCAGCCAGTGAGGAGAAGTCCTTGGATAATGCGGAGGTCTAGAGGCTGCATGAGCTGAATCGCAAAGTCTTTTCCTTCCAGAGGTGAGTACTGGATCGTGGGTTGGTTGGACCAGGAAAACTCCCCTCCTAACGCAGCGGGATTATCCTGATTAAAACCTGGAATCTTAACCGATGGAAGGATCTTTCCAGTATAGTTAAACTGGGTGGTAATGCCATTGAGTTCTAAGAAGTAAGGGGTGTCAGAATAGCGGAGGCGAACGAGGTTGAGAAGGAGTTCTTGATTCGTTGTATTCTGCGCCGCAACATTATAGGAAGTGCGCCCCCCACTCCCATACATCGAAGTGCGGCTAGAGACGTGACATCCTGTTAGAAAAAAGGTGCTTGTGATGATGAATGATAAAAGCGCTTTCATTTGCAGTCTACTCCTAAACGTTAAACAAGTCCATGAGTGTATCAGGAAGGTGTTTTTTTGATCAACCAATTTGGCCAACAAGTTGTTGGCCAATTAGTAAGTATGGGAATCCCAGATGAGACGGTTGGTAAAGATACCGGTTACCCAGATGATCGCTCCTCCCCAAAAAGCACCCCAGAAAGTGTGGATATGCACACCATAGGAAATCTCGCTCGCCAGCCAAAAGGTAAATCCGTTGATCACCAAGAGAAAAAGGCCCAGAGTGAGGATCGAAATCGGCAGGGTTAGAAGAGTCAGAACTGGCCGCACCACCGAGTTAATGACCGCCAGAATGAGTCCAAAAAAAATCGCATCGAGGTTGTTTTTAACTTCAAGCCCTGGAAGAAAGTGGGCACATAGGAGGACAACAATGGTTGTGATGATGACTCGAACGATAAATAATAGCATTATGAACCTATCTTGTTATTAAAAGGGTCAGATTTTTGAAGATTTTTTTTCTCAGGCTTGTAGATCCATTCGCAGCACATACTTAAAAAAGTAGGGCAAGAATGGATCTGCAAGGCCGGGAAAAAAGGCTCAAAAAGAAAACTTTTAAATGACAAGGTAGGTTCAACCCTCCAGTGCGATGTTAATAAGGCTTCCCGCTAAGATCGAATCTCGCTCCCGCTGGCTGAGGCCATGGGCTACCTTATAGCTTTCATTTTTGCTCTTGTTAAACACCTCAAACTCGTTGTCTTTCTCGATGTGCTTTCGCACATCCTTAATTTCAAAGGTGTCTTCTTGGGAAATCTTGTCGTGGTCGGCAGGGTTCACAAATGTCAGTGGCAATATCCCAAAGTTGCAGAGGTTTTTTCGGTGGATCCGAGCATAACTTTTGGCAATGACCGCTTTGACCCCAAGGTAGCGAGGAGAAATCGCCGCATGCTCTCGGCTCGATCCTTGCCCATAATTACTTCCCCCAACCAGAAGTGATCCTGTTTTTTGGTGCTTTATTGCCCGGTCATAGTAGCTCTCATCCACTTGCCCAAAGGTGAATTTGCTAATCTCTGGAATGTTACTCCGGAAAGGGAGAACCTTGGTTCCTGCGGGAAGGATTTCGTCGGTGGAGATGTTGTCCCCCATCTTGAGGAGAACAGGTCCTTCGATGTGGTCGGTAAGGGGCTCAAATTTCGGGAGGGGTTTGATGTTGGGTCCCATGATGAGCTCTTGCTTTTCTCCTGGAGGAGAGATCTCGTCAACAAGCTCAATTTTGGTGGGCTCTTTATACTGAGGATAGGGCATGTTGAGATCGCGCGGATCGGTGATCACCCCGGTAATCGCTGAAGCAATGGCAGTCTCCGGACTGCAAAGGTAAACTTGGTCCTCTTTGGTTCCGGATCGGCCTGGAAAATTACGCGGATTGGTGCGGAGACTAATCTTTCCTGAAGCGGGCGCCTGCCCCATCCCAATGCATCCATTGCATCCCGCTTGATGGATCCGCGCCCCTGAACGAATTAAAGAGGCCAGATAGCCTCCAGAGACGAGATTCTCGAGAACTTGCCTGGAAGAGGGGTTAATGTCGAGTGAAACTTGGTCTTGCGACTTCTTCCCATCGATAATCATCGCGGCAATCGCAAAATCGCGCATTCCGGGATTGGCTGAAGAGCCGATCATCGACTGAAAAATGGGTTTTCCTGCCACTTCTTTAACGGGCACTACGTTGCCGGGACTAGTCGGGCAAGCAATAAGAGGTTCAAGCTTGGAGAGGTCAATCTCATCCTGCTCATCGTAGGTACAGTCAGAATCTGCTTTTAGCTCTACCCAATCTTTTCCTCGTCCATGGAGGGTCATAAATCGTTTTGTTTCCTCATCGGAAGGGAAGACGCTGGTTGTTGCGCCAAGCTCTGCTCCCATGTTGGTGATGACGTGACGGTCCATCGCTGAAAGGTTTTCGAGTCCGGGACCATAATACTCGATGATTTTTCCCACTCCCCCTGCAACGTCATGGCGGCGGAGCATCTCTAAAATGACATCTTTAGCGCTTACCCAGTCGGGGAGCTTTCCGGTAATTTTTACCCCCATCACCTTGGGCATTTTAACATAGAAAGGCCACCCTGCAATGGCAAGAGCAACCTCTAAACCTCCTGTTCCAATAGCGAGCATCCCCAAACTCCCCGCAGCAGGGGTGTGACTATCGGAACCGACCATCGTCTTTCCTGGAATGCCAAGCTTCTCCATATGAACCGGATGGCTCACCCCATTACCCGGCTTGCTATACCACAGGCCAAATTTCCGCGTAGCGCTCCATAAAAAAAGGTGGTCGTCAGGGTTCTTAAAATCGTTTTGGATGATGTTGTGGTCAACATATTGGCAAGAAACTTCGGTTTTGGCCTCTTTAAGCCCCATCGCCTCAAGCTCGAGCATCACCATCGTTCCGGTTGCATCTTGCGTCAAAGTATGGTCGATCTTGATCCCAATTTCCTCGCCGGGAACCATCCTTCCCTCAACCAAGTGGCTCTCAATTAGCTTCTGTGTAACGTTCTTGCCCATATAAAACACCTCTTTTTCGCACGATAAAAGAATTCTTTATTAAAGTGAAGCAGGACAACTCCGGCTGCGCCAATACCAAGGGCCGTAGCAGTAGGTGAGCTGGGTTCCTTTAGGAATCAGCTTGTTCGAAAAGAAGATAATGTGGCTGATTCCCTCTTTAACCACCCAACGGGAGGTGAGGTTGGGTTTGTCGCTATGGTTGAAAAAGCGGGTGTGATTCCCCTGCTCTTTGGCATCGATGCAAAAACGGGTCGCTTTCCCACAAATGTCGTAGCTAAAAACATAGTCGTTGAAGCGGTTTTTCCGGTTTCTCCTTTTTTGGACAAGACCCGTATACTCCCCCATGTAGGTAAGCGCAGGAATATCGCACGCCGCAAAAACGCCATAGCCAAGGTAACGGTTGATCCACCGAACATAGTAGAGATGCTCGCGAGGCGTTGCCATCGCCTTTTCATGAAGAGCGAGAGTCCACCGGTTCATCTCGAAGAATTTTTTCCGCTTCATTTTGCGAACGCATTTTTTCTTGAGCTTTTCAATGATTCGAGGCGAGTCAAAGGTGAGGGTATCGATATAGGTGATCTCCAGCCGCTCTTCAAACTCTGTGATCGGAATGGGAACGATCTTTTCGTTCCGATAAACTAAAATCACAGATGTCCGAGGAGAGTCCACCAGGCACTTCCAACGGTAAAGTAGATGATGATATTGATGAAGCTGGCATAGAGGCCAAACTTCCACCAGTCGGTCACCTTCACATAGCCCGAGCCAAAGTAAATTGGAGCGGGACCACAGGCGTAGTGGGTCAACCCTCCCATGAGGTTGCTAAAAAAGCCGAGGGTCAGGGCTGCAAGCATTCCGGGAGCCCCAAGAGCAACCATTAGGACGAGAAACGCAGAATACATCGAGCCGATATGAGCCACGATACTGGCAAAGAAGTAGTGGCTATAGAAATAAATAAGGGAAAGGACCACAAAGGCGGTAAACCAAGGAAAACCCTGCACGTGCCCTTTCACATAACCGCTAAACCAGGCGGTCAGTCCCAAGGTGTTTAGGAAGGTCGCCATCATAATCAAAGTGGCAAACCACATAAGAGTGTTCCACGCTCCCTTTTCCTTGATCACATCATCCCACGAAAGAACAGTTGTTAAAAGAAGAACTGCTAAGCCAATCAGCGCTGCAATGACCGCCTTCATCTGGATGAAGGGGCCGAGAATCCAAAGGGTAATAAGAAGAACAAACGAGAAGATCATGACCCACTCTTGAGGTCGGACCCTTCCCATCTCTTTCAGCTTTTTGTCTGCAAAAGTGCGGGCGTTAGGGGTCTCTTTCACCTCTGGAGGATAGACCTTGTAGAGGAAAAAGGGGACCACTCCAAGGCAAGTTAGGCCAGGAACAAGTGCAGCTAAAGCCCACCCGCCCCAAGTAATGTTGATCCCAATTCCTCCCGCAATATCGGCAATAAGGGGGTTTCCTGCCATCGAGGTGAGAAACATCCCGCCGGTGATCACTGACCCTTGAAAGGTCACTTTAATTAAAAAAGAGCCGAGCCTCCGCGGATGACTATAAGGCTCACTTCCAAACGCTTTAGCAAGAGAATTCACGATCGGATAGATAATTCCCCCTACCCGAGCAGTCACACTCGGAATCGCTGGTGCTAAAAGAAGGTCGGTCAAGACCATCCCATACCCCATGCCAAGGGTGCTTTTCCCCAAGTAGCGGATGATAATATAGGCAATCCGCTCCCCCAGCCCTGTTTTAATAAATCCACGCGAGATAAAAAAGGCGATGACGATCAGCCAAACAATGGGGTGGACAAAGCCGCTAAAAGCCTGTTCGAAGGTCAGAGTCTTTGTTGCTGCAGTGAGGACAAGCCCAAAAAATGCAAAGGTTCCAATGGGAACCGGCCGAAGAATAACCCCAATCACTGTAAAAATAAAAATCGCAAACATATGCATTGCTTGCGTCGTCACCCCCTCGGGAGGGGTCAAATTCCAGATGAGAAGCCCCACAATGATGCTCAGGGCAAAGGAAAGGATTTTTTTATTAAAGACTCTAGACATGTAGGCGCCTTCTCCGGTAAGATTAAAGTCCTCAAGTTTAGAAAGGGAATTTTTTTTACGCAAATGAAAAATACATTTCTGGTACCAGAGCAGCGGACCCCTCACTTCTATCTTCCTCCACATAAGGTCAGCTGGAAGCAGGACTTAACCCCTTTAAAACAAGAGTTTTCAAAGGAAGACTTGGGGCAGTTTTTAACGTTTTATTCTCTGGCAGAAACCTCCCCTAAAAAAGGACAAAAAGAAGTCGAAAACTTTCGAGAAAAATATCCCAATAGCCCTGCTGTCCTCAATTTGCTCACTTTTCTATACATGTCTCGTCGAAAAATCTTTAAGGCAAACCATCTTATTCGAGAAAATTATGCAAAAAACCCCACCAACCTCTTTGCCCGGATCAATTATGCAGACCTCTGCTTGAGGAAAAAAAAGCCTGAAGAAATCGGAGAGATTTTTGACCACACCTATAGCCTGACTGAGCTTTATCCCGAAAAAAAGACGTTTCATATCTCTGAGTTCCGGGGCTTCATGGTGGTGATGGGCTTTTACCATCTCGCTATTGGAAAAAGAGAAGCTGCGGAGTGTTACCACTATTTAGCGGCAAAAGTAGATCCTGACCATCCCGGCCCAAAAATTTTAGGAAAAAAGCTTTTTTTAAAAAGAAAAAAAAGCTAAAATCTAGCGAAACCTGGGAGTCATCATGGGCCGATTGTTTCTTGCTTTTCTTTTTCTTCAAAGTATCCTGTTTGGGGGCTCTTATAATCCCAATGCCCCTAAGGAATATGGGGTATTAGGACTGACAGGGGCAATCATCGATCATTACTTCTTTGTCACGGATGAGGAGCTAAAATCGATGGCTGAAGAGAAGGGAAGCTGGGCCCCAATCGACTACCCCACTCTTTGCTCTCTCCTCGGGAAAAACAGGGGAAGTGCCCAGATGGTCCCTGGGGGAAGTGGATCCAATGTGATCAAGGGATTGGCGCAGCTAGGGCAAAAGTGTGCGATTGTCGGAAAAGTTGGCAACGACGATAAAGGGAAGTACTATTCGAAAAAAATGAAGGAACGGGGAGTCATTCCCCTCCTAGAAAAGGGATCTCTTCCAACCGGACAAGCGGTTTGCCTTATCACCCCTGATAGGGAACGGACCTTCCGCACCTATCTGGGAGCCTCCCACAGCCTCACCGATTTGAAGTTTGACCCGAGTATTTTTGAAAAAGTACGCCTCTTTCACCTAGAGGGATATCAGCTTGTTGACCCCGACCTCGTCATCCGCACCCTTAAGCTTGCTAAAAAAACAGGTGTCCTTGTTTCTGTTGACCTTGCAAACCCTGAAATTGTCCGAAGAAATAAGACTTTCATCCAAGACATCTTGAAAAAATATGTCGATATTGTCTTTTGTAATGAACTTGAGGCAAAGGAGCTGACGGGACTCGAGCCAGACCAGGCTTGTGATCACCTTTCTAAATTCTCCACTGTCGCTGTTGTCACCATGAGTGAGCGGGGCTCTTGGATCTGTTCCCAGGGTAAAAAATTTCGGATGGGAGTCTTCCCAGCTGAAGTGATCGATACAACAGGCGCAGGAGACCTCTATGCCAGCGGCTTTTTACACAGCTATCTCGAAGGAAAACCCCTTGAAAAGTGCGCACAAATGGGAGCCCTTTGCGCCTCTTATGTCATCAAAAGAGTGGGAGCAGAGATTCCCAATCAGGTATGGTCTGAGATCGTGAGCCTTTCTGAAAGAAACCCCACCTCTCAAGTTGTCTTCTTCCCTGAGAAACAAACATCTCAAAACCAGAAATAGTCGTGCACCCTTTTGCTTGCAAAAGCTGAGTCTTCCCAAGCGCAATGTCTAAAATAATCGTTCCCCTACGGATCGCTTTTGGGTCAATGGGCGCCGCTGGCGTTGCATTGATCAAAATATCGTAAGGTTGAGCAGCCACCTCCTCAATCGGCAAAAATTTTCCTCCCACTGTTTGAGCAAGGGCTTTTCCTTTTTCGGCCGTTCGGTTTGCAATGAGAATATGGGCACCTCGCGCCTTACCTTCCAGAGCAATCGCCTTCGCGCTCCCCCCAGCCCCAACAACAAGGAGGGTTTTTCCCTTAACCTTTCCCCTTTTTTCTAGGACATCGAGCGCCCCCTTTCCATCAGTATTACTCCCCTGCCACTTCCCTCCTTCCTTGGTAAGGGTATTAAAGGTGCCAGGACCCACCTTTTCTTTAAGGGGCATCGTGACACTCAGCCCGTAGAAAGGGAGTGTGTCGATCCCTTTAAAAAAAGGGACGACCTCGGAAGGTTTAAGGGACATTTTAACATAGACAGCGTCATGGCCTGCAAATGCCTTGTTATGAAAAAGGTGACCCACACTTTTGTCAACAGGATCTCCGATAAGGCCAAAGATCTTTGTCTGGGGGCTTAGTTTGCTAAAATGGTAAATGTTTTGAAGCTCATCGACAGTTAGCTGTCCGAACGCTGTTTCTTTTCCTTTTTCTGGAGCAGCAAAAGTTAAAGCGCTCCCTACTACTGGTCCCAAAATCCGGGTGATTTCCCCCTTTTCTCCCATGCACATCCCGGCGATATTTTTGCTCCCTTGCACAAAGTTTAGCATTCGAAGGGCATCGAGGGTAGAGTGGGCCCGCGTGGCAATTTTATAAAGCGCTGCAGGGCGCTTTTGCATCTCGGACAAAATCCCTGCTAAATCTTCTGGCGTTTCTTCAAAATTATGGTAAGAACGGATGATCTTTATTCCAGCTGGAACTTGTAGCGAGCTATCATAGGGAATATCAACATAATCAGGCTTAAGCTCAAAACGCTCTCCGCCCGTAAAAATCACCGGCAAAGAGCACTCTTTCCGTAAAGGAGCGACCGCCTCTTTTTCCATGAGATCGAGGCGAAATTCGACCGCATCTACCCCTTTTGGAGTAGCTCTCTTAAAACTCTCCTGCATACTGACGACTAACATAGCTCCATTTTATTCTTTGTTTTTTAATTTCTCAATGGTTATAATTGGAGCCGAACAAAGGAGAAAAGCAATGGAGACCCTCCTACTAGCAACAGGTGTACCTAGAAGACGAACACTCTTTGTTAAAACAAGTACCACACAACCTTTAAGAGATGTAACTTCTTCCATCCAGGGCGCTAAGATAAACAAGCCAGAGGGACTAGCTGAATGGAAAACTCATCTGGAGGAGACTCGCTTTACCATCGAGCAACACCTCGAAAAACGGGTTTCTCTTCTATTCCTCCAAGCTGTCCTTTGTTACCGGACTTCCTACACCTTTGAGGAGGGGAAAACACTCCACCAAGGATTTAGTGCTTCAAACCCCTGCCAGGCTGCCCACTCCGCGACCTTGCCTAACCTCTATGCGCTCTCTAGTAAGACAAACCAAAAATTCGTCTACCTTTACCGCTCAGGCGCCTACGATGAGAATAACGCCACGATCGATCTTATTAAAGCTGTGAACGACGCTGATCGAGCAATTGACGAAAAATATCAGTGCAGTCTCCTTCGAAAAAAAACAATCGCTCTACTGAATCAGGGAGCTAGAGGAGAGCTCACTCCAGAAGAAATTTCTAAACGATTTATCCGCATCCTCCTTGGTCAGCTCGACGAGTCAATCGAAAAAGAAAAAAACAAGGAGGTCAAAGATGTTTTGCTCCTTTACCGGGATAAAGCGGAGCTTCTCTGGTCTTATGTCGATAATCCCGAGTGTACCGACCGGTGGTTAAATGTTGATATGGATGATCCCCTCCTGAGCGAGGTATCTCAAACTATCGAACAGATCAAGCAAGAAGAGGTGGTTCCTCGAGATCCGATCCTCGCCCTTATTAAAAAGAAAATCGATGTTCTCCCTGTTGTTATTCGGCAAAAACGGCACCAAAAACATAACGAATCAAGGACTCCTAACTACTTTTATGAGCTCTACCATCTTGCTGTCCTTCAACATTTTAAAGGAAGACGGTTAGCAGTTATCGAAGAGGCGATGGACCTTAAAAAAGATAAGTTAAGCAAAAGAGCTAAGAACTTTCAAAGAACAGGGACAACAAATGCCCTTCTTCAGAAGAAGAGCAAGAAAATTCAGGCGCTTGTCAAAGAAATTATCCCCCTTACAACTTACCTTTTAGGAGGAAAAATTGATCCTGATCAAGTTGAAGGTCTTTCCTCCAAGAAAAAGGTTTGCCTTAGACCAGATGTGTATCGCTTGCGCTATAAAATGATTCGCGCCGACCAAAAAGCACAAAGTCACATCAAGACCAAGATAGAAAAAGTCTTAACCGATGTAAAAAAGGAAAGAGCCATGCGCCTAGAACTCTTTTTCTATCAGGCTCTATTTGACCGCGCCATTGATGATTCCATGCGAACAATGCTTGCTAAACTTCTCAATATTTCTCCTTTCCGTCTCAAACAAGCCATTACCGAGCTTAAAGTCAACCAAAGGGCCTATACCACCCTAGAAACTCATGCCAGCCAGATTAGCAAAATTTCAGAACGGGTAACTAAAATTGCGGCCAAGCCTACAGGAGAAAAAAAAGAAGCACTTAAAAAGAAGATCAAACATATCTCTGACCAACTCATAAGTGAGCGGAATAGCGCCTCCATCCAGCTCCTCCTCTATAACCGCCTTTTTGAGGGAGCAGCCACAAAAAAAGAAAAAACACTCCTTGAAGAACTTCTTTCAAAGACCGAAAAACAGATAAAAAATGAGGTCTTAAGAAAAACTAAGGTCATGGGTGCTGAAACGGCTGTTAAAAAATACACCGCTAAAATCCAAGAAGTTATTGATCTCGTTATCACTGAAACAAATTGCCTTGAAAGAAAAACTATCCGGTTTCGGCATAGGTTGATGCACGAACTTCGAATGTCTCATGGGATGAGTCAGAAACTCTTCAAAGCAACTTATAAAAAAGACTATCCTGCCTACCCAATGAGTGATGGGACGATGCATAATCTTGAAAATGGGATCAAAAAGATCACTCCTTCCATCATCGCCCAGCTCTCAGAAATTTTTAGTGTAAGAACGCAACTCTTCTACCCTTCCCACTTTGCTACGGTTTAGGATGAGGATTTCTTTTTCAGAAAATCTTCACTTTCTTAAGACTATAGGGCGGAAACCCCTCGTCCTTATCACCGACGAAACGGTTGCTTCCCTCTATGCCCCCCTCTTTTTAAAACACTTAAAGTGTGATTTGATTACCTTCCCAGCTGGAGAAAAACATAAGACCCGAGAAACCAAAGAAAAAATCGAGGATGCCCTCCTTGCAAAAGGGTATGGGAAAGGGACACTTTTGGTCGCTCTTGGCGGAGGCGTAGTGACCGACCTTGTCGGCTTTGTTGCGGCTACCTATATGCGGGGGATCCCCTACATTTCGATTCCCACAACCCTTTTGGGGATGGTCGACGCCAGCATCGGCGGAAAAACAGGGGTTAACGTTAAAGAAGGAAAAAATCTGATTGGTGCAATTCATCTGCCAGAAATGGTTTTTATCGATTTTTCCTTCTTAAACACGCTTCCAGAAAAAGAGCTTTTAAGTGGGATGGCCGAAGTGATCAAATATGGCCTCATTGCCAACCCATCGCTCCTCGAAGAAACTTCTTTCGAAAAGATGATAAGGGAAAGCTGCAAAATCAAGAGTCGTATCATCGAAAAGGACCTCAAGGAGTCAGGGCTCCGGCGGATCCTTAACTTTGGCCACACGATTGGTCACGCCATCGAAGGGATCGAGGAGTACACCCTCACCCATGGAGAAGCGGTTGCAATCGGAATGGTTGTCGAATCCTTTTTGTCCTACAAAATGGGCTTTTTAAAAAAAGAAGATTTCGAAACGATCGACCATCTCATGCGAGAAAAAGGTTTTTCCCTTAAAATTTCTTCTAAAGTGACCCTTAAAACAATGAAAAAATGGATGTCCTGTGATAAAAAGTCGGAAAAAGGGGCTCCCCGTTTTGTGACCCTATCTGCCCCAGGCAAAGTGGAAAAACATCAAGGGGCCTATTGCGTAGCTGCCCCTGAGCCCTTACTCGATGAAACCTTAGGATGGATGATCGATGCACTATCAAGTTGAGCCCTCTTGCTTTTCGGGCAGTTTAACCGTTCCCCCCTCAAAGTCTCACACCCACCGCGCTCTTCTTTTTGCCCTTTTGGCAGAAGGGACCTCTATCATCAAAAAACCCCTCGACTCCCCCGACACCGCTGCGATGCTCCGGGTGATCGAGCAGTTTGGAGCTCATGTCATCCAAAAAAAAGGGATGATTGAAGTGACAGGCGTGGGGGGTAACTTTTCTCTTCCCGAACAGATCATTAATGCGGGCAACTCGGGGATCATTCTCCGTTTTGTGAGCGCTTTGGCAGCTCTTCGCCCAGCCCACACTCTCATTACAGGAGATGAGTCGATCTGTACCCGCCGTCCGATGAACCCTCTTTTGGGAGCCCTCGAAGAGCTCGGCTCCTTTGCTAAAAGCTTGGGAGAAGATGGCTTTGCCCCCGTTGCGATCCGCGGCCCCTTTAAGGGGGGGAAGTGCTCCCTTGATGGTTCCGATTCTCAACCTGTTTCGGCTCTTTTAATCGCCGCCTCTTTTGCCAAAGGGCCGACCGAAATCGAAGTCAAAAGCCCCGGAGAAAAGCCATGGATCGATCTGACTCTTGATTGGCTTAATTTTTTGGGTCTTCCTTACGAAAATCGAGACTATATCCACTATAAAATCCCCGGAAATGGGCGGTGCAAAGGGTTTACCAAAACCATTCCTGGCGATTTTAGCTCCCTTGCTTTTCCTCTAGCCGCAGCCCTTATTACCCAAAGTGAAATTTCTCTAAAGAATATCGACAAGAGTGATATTCAAGGAGACAAAAAGCTTCTCGATGTGTTAGAAAAAATGGGAGCAGAGATGGTTTTTGAAGGAAACACCCTCCATATCAAAAAAGGAAGCCCCCTCCAAGGAATGACGATCGACGTCAACCCCATGATCGACGCCCTTCCGATCCTTGCCGTATTAGGGTGTTATGCTCAAGGAAAAACGGTCCTTATGGGGGGCGCCGTTGCCCGCGAAAAAGAGAGTGACCGCATCGCCGTGATGGCCCAAGAGCTTCGAAAAATGGGTGCCCAGATCGAAGAAAAAAAAGATGGGCTCGTCATTACCCCCACTTCCCTTAAAGGGGGAGAACTTGACAGTCATGGGGATCACCGCGTTGCCATGGCGCTTACCGTTGCCGCCATGGGAGCGACAGGAGGCTCGACAGTCCATAATACCGCATGTATTGCCAAGACCTATCCGAAATTTAAAGAGCGGTTAAACAGCTTAGGAGCAAACATCACGTGAACATCGTCCTATTTGGAATTAAAGGGTGTGGAAAGACTACCCTTGGAAGGCTCGTCGCCCAAAAGCTGGAGAAAGCCTTTATCGACACCGACAAGTTAGTCGAGGAAGCCTATCAAGTTTCTCGCCACAAAAAACTGAATTGCCGCGATATTTATAAAGAGGTTGGCCCCCTCACCTTCCGCGCCCTTGAGTATGAGGTAGTTCAGTCCCTTCAAGATGTGCAACAGTCGGTGATTGCCGTAGGAGGAGGAGCGATGCTCCTTTATGAAAATATCGAAGCGCTCAAAAAAAATAGTCACCTCACCTACCTTTTTTGCGATCGTGAAGCGCTCCGCAAAAGGGTCCTTGCCGAAGAGCCCTTGCCCCCCTTTATCGACCCGAACGATCCTGATGCCTCCTTCGATAAAATGTATGACGAGCGCAACGACTTTTATAAAAAAATCGGCGCCCATGAGATCGACGTGACCGATATGGAAGAGAGCGGTGTAGTTGAAGCGATCTGCAAGAGTGTGAGCGATGGCAAGTAACTCCTTTGGCACCCTTTTTCGGATCACCACCTGGGGAGAATCCCACGGTAAAGCGATCGGCGTCGTGATCGATGGGTGTCCTGCCGGCCTTCCCCTTACCGAAGAGGAGGTCAATACTGAGCTGGCCCTACGCGCTCCTGGAAATAGCCCCTACACCTCCCCCCGCAAAGAGCCCGATAGAGCCGAAATCCTCTCCGGCCTTTTCGAAGGAAAAACGACCGGCGCCCCTATTTCCATTATCATCCCCAATCAAGACGCCGACCCCTCCAAATATGCCCCTATTAAAGAGTTGATGCGTCCCGGCCATGCCAACTTCACCTACCTCGAAAAGTATGGCATCTTTGACTACCGCGGAGGGGGACGCGCTTCTGCTCGTGAAACCGCCTGCCGCGTTGCCGCCGGCGCCGTTGCCAAAAAGTTCTTAGCCCAGTTTGATATAACCGTGACCGCCTATATCCACGCTATTGGGGATGCTACTACCGAAGCAGAGATAATTGAAGCCCTTGAAAATATAAACGGCGATTCCCTTGGGGGGATTGTTGGCTGCACGGTCGCCGGCCTTCCCATCGGCCTGGGCGATCCGGTTTATGAAAAACTCGAGGCCAATCTTGCCAAAGGGATGCTCTCCATCCCTGCAACCAAGGGGTTTGAAATTGGAGCCGGCTTTGAAGCGGCCCGGATGAAAGGATCGGAGCATAACGACGGCTTTACCACCGATGAGTCGGGAAATATTGTCCCCGCATCGAACCATGCTGGAGGAACGCTCGGCGGCATCTCGACCGGTCTCCCCTTGAACTTTCGAGTTGCCTTTAAGCCCACTTCTAGCATCGCTAAGCCGCAGCCCACCGTCGATATGGCAGGCGCACCCCAAACCTTCGAGCTTCCCCCCGGCTCCCGCCACGACCCTTGCGTAGCAATCCGCGCCGTTCCGGTGGTCGCCGCCATGGCGGCACTCACCTGCGCTGATGCTCTTTTAGCTGCCCGCACTCCCCAACTTGCGCTTGCCATAAGTTAAGCTTACAACTTCTTTCCAATCTTCTTTTTTCGCTTCAGGAGTTAATCTGCCAAAATAAGAATAATAGATCTTTCTTTCCGTTCCAGTAGTTCCTCCCAAGCGAGTAAGACATTCATGAATAGCTCCTGTTGAACAATATTTCGATACAGTTTTACTACGCATATGTTGTAGATCAACGACTTCCGCCCCTGCACCAAAAACCCCTATAATTGCAGCTGAAAAGGTTTCGTAACTAGGCAACCATTCATCTTTTTTAGCGCCTGGAGTATGATAAGCGTGGACACACTGTCGGAGTTTAAGCGTAGAAAGATTAAGTTCTGTCAGCATACACATAGCATTAGCATCTAATAAAGGGTTTTGCGAAAAGTCGAGATAGGTTAAAGAATCAAAATTATCTCGAAGGGCTTTAATCACCTCATGCATATCGGTTCCCCCGATTGGAAGCCCCCGGAGAGCAATGAAGCGGGTAACAAAAGAGAGCACAGGACTGGAGCGTTCTTCTTTACCAGAAGAAAAACGCTTCCTTTTAAAAAGTGCTATTAATTCATGAGGCGCTTGACATTCTCCCTTTACAAAAGTACGAATCACCCCTTCCAACTCTTGATTAAAAAGCTTGAGATGCTCGTTTGCATTCTCCTTATCAGAGCAAACAACAATATAATTTTCCAAAAAGTCTTCGGAAAACGTTCCTTCAACTGTTACCTCTCGTAAATCAAGTGCTGCCATCCGTCGGAATTTTTTAGCAATTGCCTCCAACTCTTCAGCTTGAACTGTCCTTCTCCCCTTAACAGCTAAAACTCGAACTCTCGACAACCCTTCGAGTTCCCTTTCTCCTATTGTCTTAAGAAACGACAACTCTGTCTGGTTGCTCAGGACAAGTGCGTCAACATCTGTGCACTTCCTTTTTAAAGTGGAGAGATGGGTGTTAGCTGTCAGCGAAAACGTCCCTTCAGGATAAAGGAAATCATCGAAGTTTTTAATTTCAACCTGTTTAAAAGCTAGCTTTTCTTCAGAAGGCTTCTCCAGTACCGTACGCTGATCGTCTTTCTTTCTTCTATCTGCCTTAAAAGCGACAGGAGCACAGATATAGGAGTCGCAACCCTCTGGTTTCTCTTCTCGAGTCGAAATAGAAAAAGAAACTCCTGTTCCTTCAAAAAGCTCATTAGCTTTCTCTACCTCATAGCGAGAAACTCCGCCCAAAGGAATCTCCTCTAACACATCCTCTACTGTCTTAGGCGGCGGCGGTGGTGGAGGGATGGGACGCTCCCGTTTATAAATAGTGGGATCTCTCAAGAAGATGTAGCCAATATCAATAAAAATTGCCATAACTGTTGCCTTTACAAGATTAACAATCACACCCAGCGACACGAAAATAGGCTCTTCAGTCTCTTTCCCCACTACAAAAAGAACGACATTACAAACAAAGGCAATTCCCTCCTGCAAAACAGAACACGATAAGGTAAACGGCATTAAATAGGCTTGAAAATTTGAAAATAAATTCCACTCTCCTGAAACCGCATGTTCGGTAATCGTATCAACGCTCCAAGAAGCCAAGTTATTTCTTTCGGGGATGTAATAAAGTTGATACTCTCTAAGTGTAGCGACCGCCATGATTCTTCTCCTTATTTTGTTATGTTTTGGAAAGGGATTTTACAAAGATCAGAAATAAATGGAAAGCACTTATTTTATGCTTGCAAGTTTTTTTCTAAATAAGCTACCCTTCCACCTCATGTTAAACCAAAAAACCAAGAAGGTATAAAATGATTTGCTGTTGCATCTCAAAAAAACCAGAATATGAAATAATTCCAGATTCAAGTCCTGAGAATAAGGATCCCTATATTGCATCTCCTCAACAACCAATAAAAAAACAGGTTAAAATTATCGATCCTCGAGGTGATCAAGAGCAATTTGTTAACCAAGTAACTGCTCCCTTACTCAATAATCCTTTTAATATGCCATCCGAATCACACTATGTTAGTTCCTCCTCAGAATCAGACGAAAATGATAGCCCAGAACCTAAAACGCCCCCTAACACATCTTTCTCTTCCCAAAGAACACCTGGATCAAACACCAACTCCCCTTATAGTGAAGGAGATAGCTACAGCCAGTTCCCCGTTTTCTTAATCGAAACCTCGTCACCCCCTAAGGAGGTATAAAATGAGTCTTTTTATTTATAGCTGCTTCCATATGCTTTGTGGAGGCTCAAATAGACAAACCGATCTTGATGGAGCATTAGAGGTCACCCCTCCTGATCAGAAAGCACATCAAGTTGAACCTATTAACGTCTCCTTTGCACCAGAGGTCCTAAAGCACACACAAAGCGCACCTGCTTCAAGTAATATGGGCACGAAGGATGTGAAACTCATAGACTCATCCGAAGAACTCTTGAGCTCGTCAGAAGAAGATGAAGAGAATACCTCATATCGCACTCCTAAAAACTCCCCTGACCGAAGCTCCAATCCCAACTCTCCTTTCAGCGAAGGAGATAGTTTTAACACGCTCCCTAGTTTCAAGATTGAAGTCTCTTCACCTCTTAAGGACTAACGATTGGAAGACCAACCCAAGGTCCAAAGAGCAGCGCCGGCGTAGACGCCAGGGAGCCAGAAGAGCCAGCCAATGATGGTAGTGGTGAGCACCATGCTGAGAATGCCGGCAATAAAGCCGGCAGTCAGAAGGGGCATGGTGCGAGACTTTAGCGCGGCGATCCGCTTGCGGGCAGGAACTCCTTGGACCATCAGCGAAAGATCGGCCGCATCGATAAAAGCGATGTGACCCATCCCCACCTGGGCAAGGAAAATCGCAAGGGGACCGAAAAAGAAGAGAGAGATAAGGGTTACAAGGGGCCAGAAAAGACGCCACCCCAAGGTTCTAAAAAGGACCTGGACCGTCGAAAGGGCCGCCTGAAAAGTTCCCTCCCCTTTAACGGGAACTTGCTTGTCATGAAGGATTTTTCCGATCATATTTTCAAAGGCAAAGTTCAGAATAATCGGAAAGATTGAAACCCACAAAATGATGAGGGTAAGAGAGGCGTAGCCAAAAGATTTAAAAACTCCCCAGGTGTAGGAAAGCCAGTTAGCGCTCCCTTCGGGCCAACTAAAGTAGGTCGTCAGAACAAAGGCGACGATTAAGATAATGAAGGAGAGAAGGGCGGCAAAAAGGGGGGTAAGCCAGAGATGGGGACGCTGACAAAAATAGCTAAAGCCAACAAAAGTCACATTGGTCGAGGTGATCTTTTCCATAAGATTCATTATGCTCAACTTTGCTCTTTGTGTAAAATTTTATTTCTTAAAAATTTCTTTATCGTGTACACTCTTGGATAATCATTAACCATCGATAAGGTAGGATTATGATCTACAGGTTGACATTTTTGGTTTTTCTCTATGTCGGGATGGGGCTTTACGGGCAAAAGCCCATCGAACCGAACCTCCACCTTGAGCCGGATCAACACCTCCTCCGAGGAAAGGGGCAGGCTGGTATCATCGCACTTGAGGATGGAACGTGTTTCAAAATCCTCCCAGATGAAGCAGAGAAAGTCTACGAAGAATGGGATCACCATGATTATCTCGTCCTTTCTCCTAACAGAGATTTTCTTGGAGGCTCGACCTATTATATTGAAAATCTGAACAAAGATGAGTATGTCCACGTTGACTTCCATTCCCCCGCTGATAGAGATGACGAATATACCTGGACGATTTACCACATCGATCCTTACTACGGGGAGATTGTAGCTTCAAGAGGTTCAGGAGAAATACAAGAGTGGCAAGTGGAAAAAAGGGACTTGCCTTTCATTCAAGAATGGGAAAAAGGAGATCGGATCGCCATTGGCAAAAATGATGTCTGGTACCGAAGGTTTGTCACCAAGTGCTGCTACATCATGCTCAACTGTGACAAAAGCGCCCTTGGCTATGTCCGGACAAAGTTAGCTCAGTAAAGGTTGTTGACGTATAGAGCCTCACCTTCTATTTTAAAAATTGTATGGATGAAGACCGCTCCCTCTCTGCCCAGACCTTCAGGTATTGGGAAATTTTCCTCTCCTGGCTCTTTAAATATGGCTCCCGCTGCTATGAGCTAAAGGGATCGCAGGACCCTCAGATCTACGAGAATCCCTCTAAAGAACTCTCTGAATTTGCAAAGAGCTACCGAAAATGGCAGGCCTCCAAAGGGATCATCTGCCAGGTCACCTCCTCTTCCGAAGATATCGAAAAGGTGAGCGCGGTCCTTAAAGAGATCTATCAAACGGTCGATAGTTCCCAGATGTGTGAGTGGGCTATCTGCGAAGTGCTTGCCAAAGCAATGGCCTATCGTAACCTAAAAGAGGGGTACGAAATCCCCCTTCCCATCATGGGAAAGGATGGATGTATGGAGATGGCCACTTACCGGGTGAGTCGAGTCTTTGATCTATGGCATGAGGTGCGCGCTTTCGGCCTTATCCGCTCGGATAGAAGGGAGGGCGCCCCTATTGTCCTCTTTCGGGGAACCGATTTTTCCCTTGTGCGGGAAGGGGGAAGAGCGTCGATTATTAGCGATCTTGACCCGCAAGGACCTGGCTGGACCCTTTTCGAAAAGGGGCAGAAGGAGATCCACCAGTGGCTCGTTGCAGGACACGAAAAAGGGCGGGT
>JAJFMJ010000007.1 GCA_021772275.1 Chlamydiota bacterium
TCAGGAAGAGTAAGTTTAAGGGAGATGGTTCTTTTCATAAGGACTATTTTAAAATCTGGCTGCAATTTAAACAACCTAAAAAGGAGCGACGCTTCCTCCCCTCCCTAAAGGAAGGGGTATCCGCGTCGTCAGTTTGATGAAGAAATCAAAGATTTAGAGCTTCTCGTCAGTCAATATTTAGACTTTGCTGAAAGACAGGCGCGTCAACGAAAAATCCTTTACATGGCCGACTGGAAAACCAAACTAGATGCCTTCCTCAAGCTTAATGATGATCAAATACTTTCTGGTGCTGGCAAAATTTCGGCTGAGCTGGCAAAAGAGCTTGTCTTATCCGAATATACTAAATTTGAAGAACTTCGTAAACACGAGGAGCTAGTCTACTCTGAGGAAGAGCTGCAAAACGAGCTTAGCAAGTTAACCGCAAAGAGAAGAACCTGATCAGAGGTCCAGGAAAATATTCCCCTCTTTATCGATCTGAAACTCCCCGTTTAACCGCTCGGGATCCACCTTTGCTACACCCGCCGCTTGGTTGAAACAAAGGGGGATCTCTGGATCGATTTTCCCCTCAGCTACAAGCATTTTATGCTGCTCTAGCACCCTTGCGATAAAAGGGAGACCGATGGTGACCGCTTTAGATAGAGATAGATTAACGAGAACTGCGGGCATATAGGTGGGGGTCCGAACATTTTCTTGAACGTCAAGCTGCGTCGCAATGTGGTTGCGGGTTTCTGGATCTAACGCATTCATCGCCTCTTTTAAAACGTTCCCATCTTCAGGGGTAAAAAGCCTAAGCATCGCACCGATTCGGGTGAGCACCCGATCAAACCGATCGTTAGGGTCGAGTCCCAGCCATTCAGCGCGGGTGTTTAAATAGGTGTGGTAAGCTTTTTCTTCTGAGGCGTTAGGTTGGGCTAGGGTCCTAATTGCCTTTCCGGTAGCCTCTATCGCTAGGTAGGTCCTTTCATTATAAACAATCGAAGATTGATTGTTGACGTGGCCTAAAGCTCCCGCAACATCGCAGGTATGGACAAAAAGGTCAAACGCAAGCATGACGGGGTCGCTGATAGCCTCTCCCTTAAGAGAAGCGAACATTTCCAGCCCTCCCTCTAGGTGGGTGATATGACCATAGTGGGCAAGATTGGCTGTTTCAATCAGGAGCCTTTTTGCCGCAGCTGGCAAGCGGGAAAAAGAGGGTGATAAGCTGGGGTCTTTTCGAAGAATTCGCATTGCCTCTCCATGAAAGTCGTCATGGTCGGGAGCCGCCGCTCCATAGGGGGCAAAGAGCTCCCTTGCTCTTTTGCTTTTCCCCATATCGCCGAGGACCAAAGCGGTTTCCAAAGCCTTGACCATTTCCTTTTCAGAAAGGCCTCCCCATCCTGACTCTAATAAAGCCTTCCCCTGAGTATGCAGAGCTCTGAAGTTTTCCCGGCTAAGGCGCACATTTTCGGGCTGCGCTGCCGTAAATTTCTGATAAGCCTTATCGCTCCCATCCAAAATAAGCTGCAAGCAATGGAGGGTCATAAGAGTCCGATCAAACTCGATATACTTTTCTCCAAATAGCTGCTCCGAGTAACTTCCCTTCAAAGAAGCATGTCCCTCCTCTGTGTGACGCACCTCTTTATCAGCAAGCCAAGTGATCTCAGGGTAGTGATCCACCCATTCATTTGGCCCAGAAAAAAGAAGAGAGCTAAAAAGAGTCCCTAGAAGCAAAAAAATCTTCTGCATTTTTCACCTATCATTTTTTGCTACCTATTCTATCTGAAACAAGGATTAGAGACAAATAATCCCTTTGTTGTTATAGTTCACTTCCTTGAGGGGCAGTAGCTCAGTGGTTAGAGCAGCGGACTCATAATCCGTTGGTCGAAGGTTCAAGTCCTTCCTGCCCCATTTTCTAACTCGCTCATTTTACTAGGGTTTTGAGAATTTAACCTTGCTTGAATATCAAGTTAAAGATTAAATTAACGGCTCGCGGTACAATGGCGGTGTAGTGAAGGAAAGTCTTATCCAACACGCCATCCAACCAAACCTAAAATCACAACAAAGGTTGGCACATGGCATCTATTTTCAAACGGAAAAACAAAAACGGCACCACAGTCTGGCGCGCTATCATTCGCATCAAAGGATACCCTACAGTGTGCGATCATTTCGATCGCAAACAAGAAGCTGAAGACTGGGCACAAACAGTTGAACGGCAGATCAAGCTAGGACAATTTAAGTTTGACCAATACAAGAAACTCCATACATTCAAAGATCTTACAGAGCGTTTTCTCCAAGACGGAATCCTAGAGCATCACCGCTCCGCTAAAGACACTAAGCGCCATATCACCTATTGGCAGTCCCGCCTAAACGCTTACGCTCTCGTTCATATCACCCCAGAACTCATCGGCAAGGAAAGGCAGCTCCTAGCAAACACCCCTACCCCAAAAGGAGGCAAGCGGACCCCCGCCACCACTAATCGGTATCTAGCCACCCTCTCTTCTCTCTTAACCTATGCCGCAACCCAACTTAATTGGATTAGTGAAAACCCAACCCTCTCCCTCAAAAAACTCAAAGAAAACCCCGGACGGGATCGCGTTCTGACCGAAGACGAAATCTCCCGCCTTCTCGTCGCTTCAAGAGAAAGCAAGTCCCCCTACCTCTACTGTATCATTCTCATATCCCTAACAACAGGTGCTAGGCAGGGGGAATCTCTCAACCTCAAATGGACAGATATCGACTTTGAAAACAAGCTTGCCTACATCAAAGAGACCAAAAATGGCCATCCCCGCAGCATAGCCCTCTGTGATCCTGTCATCGAAGAACTCAGAGGACTTCATGAAAAAAGAGATCCCCTTAAACCTCTTGTATTCGCAAGTAAAACAGCCTTCGGACGGGTCGATATCAAGAAAGCCTGGCAACATGCACTCAAAAAAGCCAATATCAAAAATTGCCGTGCGCACGATATGCGCCACACATTCTGTACTTTAGCTGCAAAAAACGGGGCTTCTAACCTTCAGTTAGCTACAGCAACCGGGCACCGAACTCTGGCCTGTCTTATGCATTATACCCATATGGATGTACAAGTCACTAAAGAGTTTAGTAATCAAATCTCAGATCAAATCTTCAAAGGAGAGAAATCATGACTCTACAATATCAGGAAACCGCCCTAGAACCTCAGGTAGAAGACCTTGTTGGAGAACTTCGTGGGTTGATCGATGAGGCTCGCACATCTATTGCATCAACGGTAAACTCCACCATCACCATGCTATACTGGAAACTAGGAACTAGAATTCGTAAAGAAATCTTAAGAGAGGAACGAGCCGAATATGGCAAAACAATTATAGCATCAGTATCAGAGAAGTTGACAAATGATTATGGCAAAGGGTTTTCTGAAAAAAGCCTCCGTAGAATGATCCAATTCGGGGAAACTTTCGCTGATAAACCAATTGTCGCAGCGCTGATGCGACAATTGAGTTGGACCCACTTCACAGTGCTAATCCCCATTAAAGATTCTATCAAAAGAGATTTCTATGCTGAGATGTGCCGCATAGAGAAATGGAACGTTCGTACCCTTCAAAAAAAGATTGACTCTATGTTGTTTGAACGAACAGCTCTCTCTAAGAAGCCCGAAGAGTTGGTCCAGCACGAATTAGCTAATTTACGAAACGAAGACTTACTGACTCCAGATCTCGTCTTCCGCGATCCCTATGTTCTAGAATTCCTAAACTTAAATGACCGCTACCTAGAGAAAGACCTTGAAGATGCCATTATGCGTGAACTAGAGCAGTTTCTCCTTGAGTTGGGTATTGGCTTTTGCTTTCTTGCTCGGCAAAAGAGAATCATTATAGATAATAATGACTTTCATATTGATCTTCTCTTTTTTCATAGAAAGCTGAAAAGATTGGTTGCCATAGAGCTTAAATTAGGCGATTTTAAGCCCGAATACAAAGGACAAATGGAACTCTATCTTCGCTGGCTTGATAAAAATGAGAGGCAAGCTGACGAATATGCTCCTTTAGGGTTAATTCTCTGCACAGGCAAACAAACAGAACAGATTGAACTCCTCGAACTTGATCAAGCTGGCATCCATGTTGCGGAATATCTTACTGAACTCCCCTCGAAGAAAATTCTCCAGGAGAAACTCATCAAAGCAATCAAACGTGCACGAAAACGCTTAGACGGTGAATCATCACCGAAGGCTTTATCAAACAAAGGAAACTAAATGGAAGATCATCTTGACAGTGCAAAAAAAATCCTCGATGAATTAGAGACTGTCTGTGAATTAAAATTTAAGTTATTGTATAATGGTTTCTTTTTAATAAACCCAAGAGGGAGACATGAAAAGGAAATAATATCCGGGGGAACTGACTTTGCCTGCATCGGAGAGGATATTCCTAGGTGTCGCTACTCGCAAAAAATCATCGAGCTTAACGATCCAATCCTTCATGTACATAGGGGTTTTATTTAGCGCTTGAAGTTCAGCAAACTCTAAGTACATGGAAACAAGTCGATTTAAAATGCCCAACTCCTCTTCGTTTAAGTAGTTTTTGGCAATCTCAGCATCTGATCGACTGATATTTTTCCCAGACCAAGAGCTGAGTCCCATGTGTTTTTTGCTGCTATCGACTCTTTTATAGATAATTTCAGCAGCCGTATGACCATGAGCCGCCCAGTGCATCTTGTTTTGCACAATCCGAAAAAAATCTTTAGAGGTTTCAGTGTTAGGATCATAGTCAATGCTTATCGCATAGATATCTAAGACTTTTCTCCAGAAGACTTTTTCTGAGGATCGAATATCTCGAATGCGAGCAAGGAGTTCTTCAAAATAATTCCCCCCGCCAAGCCTTTTTAGCCGCTCGTCATCCAAGACAAAGCCCTTGATTAGAAACTCTTTTAATCGAGCTGTTGCCCAAATACGGAACTGGGTACCCCTGTGAGACTTAACACGATAGCCTACTGAGATAATAGCATCGAGGTTGTAGTGATCTACTTGGCGAACAACCTGTCGAACCCCTTCTTTTTGAACTGTCCGGAAATTCCGGACAGTTGAATCTGCAGACAATTCTCCTTCCTTAAAGATATTTTGGATATGTTCAGAAATCGTTCTTTTATCCTTACTAAACAGCTCAGCTATTTGTGCTTGGGTAAGCCATACAGTTTCATCAAGAAGCTGAACTTCTACTTGGGTCTTCCCATCTTCGGTTTGGTAAAGAATAAGTGAACTGTTAGCAGGAGGATTGTCCATAAACTTTTCTCTCGTAAGGGTAAGCCTCAGATTCTATAGACATTTCTTTTTTCTTTCACGATTTCCCGCATTTTTTCCGTAACTGGTGGGAAAGCAGTGGATAGATCTTTGGACATTCGATCAATAATTTTGGAGCCCCACCCTTCTTTAAACCCAAATGACCACCTATCTCTATTAGCAAGCTTTTGCAGTAGTGCAGATACAAGCCAAGCGACGCGCAAAGGGTTTTCCCTTTGCAAGGAGACAGATAAAAAAGATCGCTAAGTCTCTAGGCGTTAAAGTGAAGGTAGGTGGTCGCTTGGGTTTCAACAGTTGTAAAGATAACTCATGAGCACCTGCGAAGGGCACGAAAGTACTCGGCTGCACCCTCAGATTCCTCAACTGCAACTCTTGCTCTAGCAAACATTTTTCTCTCAAAACTCTCAATTAATCTTGGCCAATCCATAGGCTTCGATGCAGATGCTAACAACGTTGATAATAACCTGGCATCTTCAAGCACATTATTTCCCCCTAGCCCCTTTTCTGTAGGCATAGCATGGGCTGAATCACCAACAAGGGTCACTCTGCCCGTCGGAACCATAGGGAATTGATCAGAATCAGGAAATTGAGTCGTGCGTATGAGCCAAGGAGCCATCATCGCTTTCGCTGGGGTATCGCATACCAACTTTTTCAAGTTCTCATGCCAAGCTTCTTTTTCCATCAACTTCTTACAGTGTTCCAATATTTGCTTGCGACACTCCAGCCCTTGGTCAAATTGATACCAGGGAGCACTGCGATCTTCTATTTCTTCCGAAAATGCCCAAAAAATCGTAGGACTTCTATCGGCCCGCTCCGAAAAGCACACTCCCATATAATGTGAACAAAGACCCAGAAAACGAACTAATCCCGTTTTGTTTAGTGGAAGAAGCTTCTCCCACTCTGGTGTACGATCAATTTGTCCTCCTAAAATAGCACGATTATTATCAACCACCGTTGGGATTGATCCAAGGCTATTTCCATATATTGATGGTAAGAGTTCCCTTACGATTGACCCTCCTCCATCGCATCCAACAAGCAAGTCCCCAGTGGCATATGACCCATCTGCAAAGTGAGCAATGACTTGATCACCATTATCCTCGAACGTGACAAGACGCTTATTCCATTCAACATTGACCCCTTCTTGCAAAAGATCTCTTAGCTCACAGCGAAGAAACTGGACAGCAGCATCTTGCCCTTGTGGAATACTAAAGAAGGGCTCCATTTTTTCATTCGCACAAGTAAATCCATCGCCCACATCTGCAATTTTAGCCTTGGATAACTGGACTATTTTTTCAGGCGCCAGTAGCTCAGTCAAGGCATTTATTCCCAGAGATCGAATTGAAATTCGGTAACCTTGGAGCCGACTTATGGGGCTCTTATCTCTTTCAAAAACTGTGACGTTGAATCCAACCTTGACAAGTCCCTGGGCCAAAGCCAATCCACCAAGGCCTGCTCCAATAATCAATATTCGATTTTCCATGTCATTTGCCTCTCTCGTTACTTAACCACTTAATTTCTGATTCAAGATGAGCGATTCCATATCTTAATGCCTTGAGACGCATTTCTCTGCGGGATGAATCAACTATATTCTCTAGCCTCGCTTCGATTTTTTTGTATTCTTTGTATTTCATTTCGATTTTTTCCAATCTTTCGTGAAATAGCCGAACCATTTCATTTTGATCTAATGCAAAAAAGAGTTTGAGGAGAAATTCGTTCCGCGGGGTTTCTTCACCTGTCGGACTGTCAAACCAAGCTTTAAATTCTGTCTGACCAGCCTTTGTAATCGAAAAGACTTCCTTCTTTTTCTTTCCTAGATAAACAACCTTAGAAAACACCTTTCCTTCCTTAGCTAAAACCTTCAACATGGGATAAATTGTCGAATCGGACTCACGCCAGAAATAGACTGTCGACCTTGCCATAAGAGCCTTGATCTCATATCCAGTATTTGACCCATCAAGGAGCACTCCTAAAATGGCATATCTTGTTTTATTGATTGGTCTCATGAAAAATACCTAGTTTCTGGGTATTTTACGAGAGAAAGACATTCCCCGCAATACCTAATTTCTGTTACCCCAAAATAGCTCCCCTCTCAAAGGAAAAACCACCTGAAATTGTGAAAATCCGTCCGAAAGTTTCTATCTATATTGCAAGTAGCATTGATGGTTGCATTGCACGTAAAGATGCAATCTCGATTGGCTACACTATGGGCATACAGGCGATAAAGACTATGGGGCTGCCTCCGAAAGTCGCTTTCCCCAGATTTTGCGATGATTTTCGAGAAAAAACCGAAAGTTTGCAAATCGACATATGCCTAAGTATAGGAGATTTGCAAACTTTCGGTTTTTTCCGGAAAGCGCGCGAAAGATGGGGGAATGGACTTTTTCAACAGCCCCACTATGGATTCAAAAAATTTACCGGCAACTAGCTAAAGATTGTTTAAGCTTCTTGCAATCAGGTAGTTATAGATTAATCGGTCTATGCAAAACGCTGGCCCTCTTTATGTAATTATTGTAAAAAAATAATGTTTATGTTATACTGCTGCTACCATTTAAAGTGAGGGTTAATATGTGTTTACCTATTGTTATTATTTTTGAGCACCACTGGGATCCTATTCCTAAGCTGGTCGTGCGAGACTTACTACCCGATTTGTACAAAAAGGGTTACGAAACTTTCTCCCTTGAAGCCCCTCAAGATTTATCGTCTAATGAGATCGTTGCTCGACACCAGTCAGGCTTAAAAGAAGATCTTGAGCTAAATCAACAAGCTAAAGCAGCGTTACGCGAAAAAACAGGTATAGAGTGTGAGTTGAGCAGCATAAGTTTTACCAAGTTGATGAAACTATTGCAGTATTATGTTCACAGCAAAGAGTATGCAAAATTCGCCGAAAAAATTAAAAAGCTACCCGCATCTCTTATTCTAAAACAGGTATTTGAAAAAGCCAAAGAACTGTCTATCTCTTTAAAAGGGGTCGACATAGACAGCAAAGACTTCGATGCAATGATGTCTCCTAACCTTCTCACAAGAATGGGTGGTATAGAAGACCGTGAAGATTGTCGAATCCCAATCATATTTCACAACTTATTAAAGCTTCAAACTCAGAAAAAAGAAGGCGTTATTTTTGTTTGCGGGGCATTCCACGCTGAAAGATTAATCAATACGTTCAAAAAGCAGGATTTACAAGATAGGGTTCTGTACTATTTTCCCCACTCTGGAAACCATTGTGGAAAGGATGTAGATATTATAAAAGACCTAACGACGAATGACACTTTACCAGGGCACACCTATTTTTTGTCTCAAGAAAAGGTTAAATCATTTGTAGAAAAGGTGATTGGTGAAGTTATAGAAAAAACAAGCTATACAAGGGAGATTCTCGATGTTAACTCTCATTCTCAGTTTTTAAGCGCGTATTTTAAAACCAATGTTAGAGCGTTTCTTCGTCCAGGATATCACGTGGACGCTTTTGTGGACATTTCTGAGGCAGCTAATATTCAAAAGCACTTAACTGCAGCAGGACTTGAAACACATCCTACTTCTTTGGACAATCGAGCCTATTTGGTTATTCCTAATATAAACACCAAAGATACTGCCGATAGAATACGCAAAATGGGGACGATCAACTTCCAAAGTAGCCATTTATCAGCAGCATCCTCTTCGACCTCCTCATCTCCAATGGAGGCTTCTTCAAGTAATCATCCCTCGAGCTCTTCCTAAATTTCGAAACATGATGGGTTGTGAATCTGCAATTGACAGTAAGGGGCAATCGGGGGTATTATACCTCGTGGAGTCGCTAACCTTAAGAGAATCATGAAACATCACAATTTGGCTTTCTACCAGAAAAAACTGGGTCTTCAGGAAGCGACGTTTTCCCAAATAGACCATGAAGATGCAATCGTCGCTATCGTCTACAAGGTGGCTCAACCAGATGGGAAAGAACTGATTTTAAAAATTTCCGATAAGGCACACCATTACTTCAGAGAAGTTTTCTTTCTAAAATTGTTTGCAGATAAATTACCCATTCCCCCTCTTGTAGATGCGACTCTCCCTGAGGGGAATAACCACGGCGCCATTTTGATGGAATGCTTACCCGGAACCCTTCTAAAAATAGATGAAGTGACAGAGCCTCTCGCCCATGAGCTGGGGCGCTGCTTAGCTCTTATTCACTCCCATCCATTTCCCGGGTACGGCGACCCTTTCCAAGATAAGCTGGATCACGACCCTCGAGAGTATTTTACCTTCAAATTCAATGAAGGTTTAAATGAATGTAAAAACCACCTCCCCTTGGAGCTACTTGAAGCTTGTAAAAACTACTACGACTCCCATCTTCATCTTCTTTCCTCAGTAGATGGTCCCTGCGCTGCCCATCGTGACTTTCGCCCCGGCAACCTTCTTGTTCATGAAGGTAAGCTCCGGGGAATCATTGATTGGGCAGGCGCTCGGGCAAGCTTTGCAGAAACAGACCTTTGCCTACTGGAACATGGGGATTGGTTAAAAGAACACAAAAACACTTTTTTATCGGGGTATTCCAGTGTCCGGCAGATCCCTGAATATAAGCATCTTATACCACTCCTCTGCCTTTATAAAACAATTGCAACGGTTGGCTTTTTAATAAAACGGGGAACCTGGGAAACAACTGATAAGCGCCTCTACCAATTTAATCGGCAATATCTTGAGAGTTTTCAAAATGACCTCCTATAAAGAGCTTATCGGCTTTATATGGCGGTTTATGCGCCTCCAAAAAGGGCTTTTTCTTTTTGTCTTTACTTTGGACCTCTTCGTATGGTCTTTAGATGCTCTTTTATGGCCTTACATCCTTAATCTTGTCGTTAGCGTTTTTACCCGCTTTGATGGAGATCGTTTGGCTGCTTGGGACTCTCTAAAATGGATCATCTTGGGAGGGCTTGGCCTCACCATCTATGTAGAAACAGCTTCAAGAACCATGGGATTTTTAATGGCAAAAGGAGTGCCTAAACTCCTAGCCGATATGCGGATGGCTCTTTTCGATCACATCCAGCACCACTCCCCCCATTATTTTAATGCACGCTTTGCAGGTTCCCTCGCGAATAAAATTACTGACATGACAACCCAAGTAGAACTCATCATTAAAGAGCTCTTTTGGCCTATCCTTCCCGCCATTTCAACCTGCATTTTAGGAGCAGGGTTTCTTTGGTTCGTCAATCCTCTATTCACTTGGCTTTTAATCGCTTGGATCGGGATCCACCTCACCATCTGCTTTCTTTTTGCTCGCCCAGCGGATAGCCTTGAGCATCGTCATGGAGAAGTTAGAAGTACCCTTCTTGGAAAAATTGTTGATAGCCTAACAAATAACTTCGCGGTCAATCTCTTTTGCCGTTTCAAATATGAAAAAAAAGCCCTTTTTCCTTTTCAACGTGAAGAAAAAAAGACCAGCATCGCAGCTAAATGGTATGTCGAGAAGATGCGCGCCTACTTGTCTCTTTTCTACTTCATTTTTGTGATTGTGATTATGTTTGGTACTCTCATTTACTCCTGGCTTCATAGTTACATCACAACTGGCGAGGTGATTCAGGTATTTACAACGATGTGGTGGATTGCTATGATCCTCTGGACTGTTGGGGCTTCGCTGCCCGTTCTCTTTCAATCTATTGGAGTGTCAAAACAAGCTCTTTCAGTCATGAAAGATCCTCAGGATTTAGGAGACAAACCTCACGCTCAAACGCTTAAAGTACCAAAGGGAGAGATCCGCTTTGAGAATGTTTCCTTTCATTATGGAGAAAATAAACTCTTTAGAGATAAAGAAGCTCATATCCAAGGAGGAGAACGTGTTGGTCTCGTCGGATTTACAGGGGCAGGAAAGTCTACCTTTGTCAACCTTATTCTCCGCTTTTTCCCCTTACATAGGGGAAGCATTTTAATCGATGGGCAAAACATTGCCGATGTCACCTTGGAGTCATTAAGGCATCAAATTGCACTCATCCCTCAAGATCCTATTCTATTCCATCGGACACTTAGAGAAAATATCTGCTATGGGAACGTCGATGCTACAGAAGAGGATATGGTTCGTGCTGCCCGCCTAGCACACTGCGATGAATTCATCCGAAAACTTCCTGATGGATATGAAGCTAGAGTAGGAGAGCGAGGAACAAAACTCTCCGGAGGAGAAAAGCAGAGAATTGCAATTGCGCGGGCGATTTTAGTCGATGCTCCTATTCTCATTTTAGATGAGGCAACATCTTCCCTTGATTCAGTTACGGAAAAATACATTCAGGAGAGTTTAGAAACCCTCATGGGGGGTCGCACAACGGTTGTAATCGCCCACCGCCTTTCCACTCTATCTCGTATGGATCGCCTTCTTGTCTTTGATAAAGGAAAGATTGTAGAGGAAGGAACCCACACCTCTTTGCTAGAGAAAGAAGGGCTCTATTCTAAAATGTGGAAGATGCAAATCGGAGGTTTTTTACCCGAAACTCCCACGTAAGCGCCTTGACTTTATTTTTGAAAATTTGTTACGCTGTCTATTCATTTTTCAGAGGTTTAGCATGAGTTATTTCAAAACTAAGTTAGTGGGATTTGCACTTTTTGTCTGGGTCTGTGCTTGCTCAACTCCTTGCCAGGCTAACTCTCCAGAGCAAAGGCACGTTCCCCCTATTCTGACAACAACAGCTATTATCGAAGTTTTTCAACAAGGCGAGTTTCAGGGAATCGTTCTTATTGAGAGAGGTAAGGCGCCTTGGGGAAAGGCAATTCCTGGAGGGAAAGTCGAATATGGAGAAACTGTGGAAGAGGCGGTTCGACGTGAAATGAAAGAAGAGGTTAATTTAGATTTACATGAGCTCAGGCAGTTCCATGTTTATTCAGATCCCTCTAGGGATTTCCGCCACCATTCAGTAGAAGTCACCTATATCGCTAGAGCATTTACAGATCCAACAGCTGGTGATGATGCCGCGCAAGCTTGGGTAGTTAAAATTGAGGATATTCCTTGGGAAAACCTAGCTTTTGACCATGCGGCCATCTTAAAAGATTATCTTTTATATCGCTCTGGCAACAAAAGGCTTGGGATGGTTAATCCGTAAAATTAAGAGGAAAGGCAGTCCTATGATGAAAATCGTCTTTGTTCCCGGCAACGGGAACTCTACTACAGCTGACAATTGGTTCCCAAGTGTTAAAACAGATCTAGAAAGCGAGGGTTTAAAGGTTATTTCGTCAGAATTCCCTGACCCAGTTTTAGCAAGAGAATCTTATTGGCTCCCTTTTCTAATTGATGAGCTTAAGGTTGATCAGAATACTTTGCTCATAGGACATTCGTCTGGGGCGATTGCTGCGATGAAATTGGCAGAAAAACAACCTATATGGGGCTCTATATTAGTAGGAGCCTACTACACAGATTTAGGAATGGAGAACGAAAAAAAGTCAGGGTACTTTGATAAGCCATGGAATTGGAATAAAATTCGTGACAACCAAAGACAGATCGTATTATTTGCTTCACAAGACGACCCCTGGATTCCGATAGAGGAGCCACGTCATATCCATAAAATGTTAAACTGTGAGTACCACGAGTTTACAAGCCAAGGCCACTTTGGAGGCGATTATCATAAAGCATCTTTCCCTGAGCTTAGTATGGCCGTTCTAAGCAGTGTGCAAAAAGTAAAATCTTGAAAGGCTATGGAAAAATCGATATTTGCTGTCATCTACCAGTTTGACCTCTTACCAGGAAAGGAAAAACGGTACCAACAGCTCTGGCGTGAGGTCTCTAGTTATTTTGTTAATGCGAAAGGCGCCCTAGGCTCAGCTTTACACAAAACTCATGACGGCTATTGGGTAGCCTACTCTCGTTGGCCTAGCCGCACAACGAGAGATACCGCTTGGCCGGCTGGCGACACTCCAGACTTAAGTTTACCTAAAGCAATAAGGACAGCCATTATAGAAATGAAAGCATGCGCATCAAAAGAAAAAACATGGCCCCCAATTGAAATGGATCTGATTGCTTATTCAGAAAACCAAGAGTCTGTGAATACTACCTAAATGTTTTATGAAATTACGTTTTTAGAGGGTTGGCTTGAGCTTTTTCGGGTATAAATGTCCAGGCTGCGGTGCAGAATTTCCACCAAATGAAAGTTCTCCACACCGCTATGGAGTCGCCTCCCCGGGGTGCTGGCTTGCTTTCAATGAGCTCTTAGCTCACGAACGACTATCTTGGGGATATCCAGATGTTCACCGCTTGATCGTCGACGCCTACTCTGTTCAGCACCCACAAAATCAAGAACTTCAGAAGCAACTTAAAATCTCACAAAGGTTTATCGATGCTTCGATCCAGTCTGTTGCCATCCATCTCATTGCCCTCCACTTTGCTCTGGTTGAAAAAAGGAAGCTACCAGAGATCTCTCCTCTCATGGATCAAATCCTGAAAAAAGGGACAATCTTTCAACCTCTCACTCCCCCAACAGACCTTGGAAAAATAACGATTGCAGATGCCCCTAAAACAGATAACTTTGAGAAGTACCGCGCATTTGCTTGGGCTTGGGCAGAAGAAGCTTGGCTTGCTTGGTCAAAGGAACATAGCCAGGTAAAACCCTGGATCAACGAAACCTTTCCTTCTAATTGAAATTTAGGTATCCTTGCCTTACAAAAGGAGCTCAAGAGTGGTAGAGACCGAAGTTCATTCAACTAAACCTAAAAACTTTTCTCCAAAAATCGAAGTATCAGCTGCTTATGTTGAAATTAAAAACGAAATTTTATTTTTGCAAAGAGCTGGCTCCGAAAAAGGGCTATGGGGTGTCCCTGCTGGAAAACTTGAAACTGGAGAATCAGCTGAGGCTGCTCTAAAGCGGGAGCTTTTGGAAGAGACAGGAATCTCTATCAATTCCCATTCTCATATTGCTCCTTTAGGACAACTCTTTATTTGCAAGCCTAGCGGCGACTATATCTATCACCTTTATGGAGTCTACCTTTCTAAAAAACCTGCCGTCACCCTTTCAAGCGAGCATCAAGATAGCTGCTGGATTACCCACGATGAGATTGAGACTTTTCCCCTTATGTCGGGCGCCTTGGAGGCTTTTTTGCATTTTAAGAAGGTCAGTTGTCTAAGAAAGGGGTGACAATGAACAACCAAGAAAAGTTTGCAATCCTTAAAGGGCTGAATCTACCTACTAATGAGTATGCTATTACGGCAAGTGGCCCTTTAGGAATTCGGAACTTACGGGAGATCAATGACGTCGATATTATTGTAACTCCTAAGTTATGGGATTCCCTTGCATCAAAATATGGGGTTACCGATACGGGAAGTGTAAAAAAGATCATTTTAAACGAAATGATTGAGACATTTTGTGAAGACTCTTTTTACACAGACCAAAAAGATCCTAATGCCCCGACCGTTGCTGAACGCATCTCACAAAGAGAAATCATCGCAGAACTCCCTTTCGACTCTCTTGAAAATGTGCTCCATTACAAACGTAAACTGAGAAGAGCTAAAGACCTAAGTGACATCTTCCTCATTGAACGGTTCTTGTCTATGCATTTTGAACCTTTAAAAAAGGGACAACAAGATCTTGTCAAAGGGTGGCTTAAACAAGATTATGTTGCAAAATATTGGTATGGAGAGGGACTTCAAAATACTCTAAATACTATTGAGCGCTTTATCAATGACCAAGAAATATTGTTTACTCTTTGGATCGCTTATGATGGGGATATTCCCTTTGGATACCTGATGACCTCAGACGTTGATCCCGAAAAAGATCACCTTCTTGCAAAATACTGTGGCCCAAAAGCAAGCGCCATCACCCTTGACCTCTGCATTGGCAACCCTACTTATCTCGGCAAGGGTTTGGGCCACATCATGATCCAGCAGCTTCTCCTTCAAAAATTCAGCTCTAAGACCGACGTCTTTATCGATCCAAGTGTCGATAATCCTAAGGCAATTCATGTCTATGGAAAAGCAGGATTTCAAAAACGAGAAGAATTTGTTCCCGAATGGGATCGAACGGATCGATGCCTACTCATGCAACTCAAGATGGAGTCTTGAACACCATGTTAATAGCTTTAGTAGCATGTGACCCAAATGGGGTGATTGGCAAGGGGGGCCACCTCCCTTGGCACTATCCAGAAGAGTTAGAGCACTTTCATAGGGAAATCCTTGGGAAGGTGATCATTATGGGTCATAAGACCTATCTCGACCTCCCCAAAAGATGTCTAAAAAGTTCCATCCCCTATGTCTTTAGCCGTGAACATACGATCCCAGAAGAAGAGGTGACACGGGTCGAGGAGGTCGAGGAAATTCCCCCTTCCGAGGAAACCCAATATGTGATCGGAGGAAGTGAGATCTTTGATCTCTATTTTAAGAAAGGAAAGATCGACTCAGCTCTTATCACCCACATTAAAAAGGAGTATGAAGGGAACATTTTTTTCCCTCTCCACTTTGTTGCAACCTGGAAAAAAAAGATTCTCCGAGAAAATGATGACTTTATCATTGCCCATTATTTCCCCACGTGTTAAACTCTGTTTGTAAAAAATGGAAAGGTTAAAGATGAGCTGTATTCCATTAGATATTGTTGAAGAAGAGCCTACAGATGCTCTCAAAAAAGTCATTATTCAAGGACTTATCCAACACTCGGTTGAAACTACAGGCTACGATGGAGACCTCACCTCTTTTGCGTTCACCTTAAGGAACAATGGAGAGTTTTGTGGCGCTATTGTTAGCAAAGCTTTGTGGGGGGCCCTCCACATCCGTCACCTATTCATCTCACCTGATTGCCGAGGACAGGGAATGGGGCGAACGCTGATGGAAAAAGCCTTTGAGCGGGGCAAGGAACTCCATTGTCATTTTGCTTATGTGGAAACGCTAAGCTTCCAAGCGCTTGGATTTTATCAGAAACTGGGTTTTGATCTCGAGTTCACCCGTCCCGGTTACGATAAGGGAGTCTCCTTTCACTACCTTAGGAAAGAACTTACTTAATGCAGCGGGCTTCGGCGATCTTCAGATAAGAATAGAGCGCTAAATCATACTGCCGCTCAGCAAGGGACTCGATCATCACCTTATGGTAGTTGAGGTTCTTATCGTGGGGACAACGATCTCCAAGAGCATGTTCCATAAAAGCCAACTCTTTTTGGATCCCCCCTCTATGGAGGATGTAGGAGGTGTTGTAACGGTAATACTTATCATCCACAGAGCATTTGAGAAGACGCCCTAGCGAAGAGACAGCCTCCCCTAAATCCTCCTGCTCCCCACTCTTGAAAGAAGAGATGAACTTTTCTGCAAGTGCAGAGATCTCCGGGTTGGGATCTGTCTCATACACATGAAGCCTTTTGGCAAAAATCTCTTGAACCCCTTCTAGTTTGTTGCTGTCCGCAATCCGCGACTGCTCGCTGAGCATCCCAAAAACATCTTCGGTAAAGCTATAGAGGTCTTCTGCCCGCTCCTCTTTTTCATCTGCAAAGGCCGCAGCACCAAAGACTAAAAAAATGAGTATCCACTTCTTCATAAGCCAAATCCTACTTTTTCCCTCATTGTACCGCCGATGACTACCTAATGTCAATCGCTTCAAAAAAAGATTGATCTCCAGGGTAGAGATGTCTATAATGATCTCTTATGAAAAACAAACATTATGATGTGATTGTGGTTGGGTCGGGTGGAGGCACCAAGCTGGTCACCCCAGTTGCCAACCTCGGAAAAAAGGTGGCAATCATCGAAAAAGGTCCCCTCGGAGGAACCTGCCTTAACCGGGGATGTATCCCCTCAAAAATGCTCATCCATACCGCTCAGCTCGCTTCGCTTATTCGGGATGCCGCCCGCTTTGAGATCGAAATGGAGGGCTCTTTCAATGTCGACTTTGAGCGCCTGGTCCGACGGGTCTCCGAAACAATCGATAAAGAATCTGCAAGCATCACCCCCTATTATCACGACCATCCCAATATCGACTATTACCCTCATGAAGGACACTTTGTGGAAAAAGAGGTGATCGAAGTGGGAGGAGAGCGTCTGAGCGCCGATAAAATCTTCTTAGCCGTGGGAGCTCGCGCTGCTATTCCAAAGATTCCAGGCCTGGAAGGGACCCCTTACATGACTTACCAAGAAGCTCTTCGCAATACCAAACGGCCTAAAAAGCTCATCGTGATTGGAGGAGGCTTCATCGCCACGGAGCTTGGCTACTTCTACTCTGCGGTGGGAGTGGAAACTGAGTTTTTGGTAAGAAGTGTCCTTCTTAGACCCGAAGATGATGAGGTGCAAGAAGCTTTTCAAAAGGCTTTTGCAAAGCAAGTTCACCTCCGCCTTAAGTGTGACTTCCAAGAGGTGGAGTATAAAAATCAAGTCTTCACCGTTACCTACAAAGATGAGAAGGGAGAGGCGCAAAAAGCGAAAGGTGATGCCCTTATCGTTGCGACAGGGATCAAGCCATGGACCGATACTCTTCATCTTGAAAATACCGCTATTGAAGTGGATGAAAAAGGCTTCATTAAGGTGGATGATCATTTAAGAACAACGCAGGAAAATGTCTGGGCTCTCGGCGACTGCGTTGGCAATTATCTCTTCCGCCACTCGGTCAATTTTGAAGGGACCTATTTATTCCGAACTCTTTTCGAAAGCCCCAGCGATACTCCCATCATTTACAAGGGTGTCCCCCACGCGGTCTTCTCGAATCCGGAGATTGCGGGTGTGGGAAAAACGGAGCGCGAACTCAAAGAGACAGGGGCCTCCTATATCGTCGGCAAAAATAGCTACGCTGCGAGCGCTCGTGGCATGGCTCTTCTTCCAGAAACGGGGTTTGTCAAACTCCTCTTCGAAAAACACTCTTTAAAGCTCCTAGGTGCTCATATTATTGGTGAGGAAGCTTCCAACATGATCCACATGCTCATCCTAGCAATCCAGATGGATGCTACCCTCCACGATTTACTTGAGATGATTTACATTCACCCCGCGCTTCCCGAGATTGTCCGTAATGCGGCTCGAGACGCGCTCTCGAAGATCTCTTCTTAAGCTTCGAAAACTCTCCGTAATCTCTTTATTCGGCCCATTTTCTCTTAAAATGGATTGAAATAATTTCTTGAGTTTCACCGAGGCTTGGACAACATTGTCCCCTGCTTGATCGATGATTTTCTGTGCTGCTGTATTAAAGTCTACCCTCATGGACCTTATCATAAAAGAAAAACGATTTATTAAGAAGACATAAAGATTATTTTGAACTCCAGGATAATTACAAAGAGGGCATAAGCGGTCAGAAAAGCTAAAACCCCCTTATTTTCGAGCCAATTGAGGTCGGCTTTAAGCTTATAGGTATATTTTCCGATCCAGAGGAGCCCTATGGGGAGAAGTCCATTGAGGAAAGCCTCCCCAAAGCCTCCTGCAATACCGAGGGCGGTGGTGAAAATCCCAGGATTAAGGGCAGCTAGAATGAAGGGAGGAGTGAAGGTAAGCAAGGTGAGAGCAAGCCGCTTGAGTCCTTTTCGCTCTTTGACTCGAAAACCATCCCCGAGAAAGTCGACCATCGAAAAGGCGACCCCTAGAGTGGAAGTGACAATAGCAAAGAAGGCAAAAAAGCTCCCCACTCGGATAAAAAGGGTCTCCCCGGTCACCGATTGGAAGGCGGTAGTGATCGGAATCCCCTCTCTTAGTGCCTGGGCAATGGTTTCTCTAGGAACCGCTCCAAGAATGAGCCACTGCCACACAATATAGACAATAAGGGGGAGGAGTGATCCCCAAAAAATGGCAAAGCGAAGGGTTCTCTTGTCCCGCTTAAGGTAGGTGCAAAGGGAGGGAATAACATTATGGAAGCCAAAAGCGCTGAAAAGGACTGGCATCGCAAAAAACATGGCAGACCATTTGGTCTGGGTTAAGCGGAGGGGCTTGATCTCCCCTGCCCCACTTCCAATGAGGACAAACCAAGCAGCGATCATCGCAACGCTCATCATGATGTTGACCCGATCGATCGATTTAGGTCCAATCGCTACAACAGCCCCAAATATAATTCCAAAAAGGGCAAACATCTGCCATCCGGTAAAATTAAGCCCAAAAGCTGAAAATCCTTCCGCTAAAAGGGGGGCCCCTGCCGCAAAATAAGCGATCATCAAACAATAATAGAGGAAGATAAACATCGCCCCCGAAAAAAGGCGTCCTCCCTTCCCCAAAAAGCGGTGGGCGATCGAGAGGACATTACTCCCATCAGGCATCCAGAGTGTCACCTCCAAAAAAAGGAGGCCGGTGCAATACATGAAAAACCAGACGATCGTGGTAATCAAAATGCCTGGTAAAAAGCCTGATGCTCCGGTGACAAGAGGAATCCCAAGCATCCCAGCTCCAATCATCGTCCCTGCGATAAGAAAAGTACCACTAATGACCCGCATCAAAGTACCTTTTCTGAAATGGTAATTTTAGCGCCTGCTTTTTCCATTTCCTCTAAGGCTCCCTTTTCGTCGTGGACAGCGCGACAACCGTCCTTAATGACGGTCACCTCGTAGCCAAGCTCAAGGGCATCGAGAACGGTGAATTTGACACAGTAATCGGTGGCAAGCCCAACGACATAGAGCTCAGTCACCCCTTTTTCTCGGAGAAAATCATCAAGGCCACTTTTGGTTTTCTTATCATTGTCAAAAAAAACGCTATAGCTATCGACTTTTGGATCGGTCCCTTTACGGAAGCAGCGGTCGATGGGGCCCCGCTTTAACTCCTCAACAAGGGCAGCTCCATGGGTATTTGCAACGCAGTGGACAGGCCACTGCCCAAAGCTGATATGCCCTTCCGGATGCCAATCTTGAGAAGCAATGGTGTAGTCGAACTTCCCAATAAGTTTGTTAATAACGGGAACGGTCTTATCTCCATCAGGAACAGCGAGGGCTCCCCCCGGCATAAAGTCATATTGGAGATCGACGATAATCAGAGCCCGTGTCATGAATGCCTTTTGATGTCGTCGATAAGTTGCATCTTCAGGTCGTAAACCCCTTTTTCAAGACCTACAAAGTAGACATGAGGGTTGAGAAAACGGCGATAATGGGGATCAAGAGTTTCTAATTCCCGATGGGTATTAGCCTGGATCTCTTGAAGAGAGGGGGAGGTATAAACCTCCTTTCCCCGCTCAAAAATGGGGACGAGAAGATCTCGCCCTTCACCACTATCGATTTGCATCCGTCTCGTGGGGTCGAGAGGGTCGATAAGTTCACAGCTTTTTGCACAACCCATTTCCATGTCGTAGAGCATATCAGCAACGGCTTTTTTTTCTCCATCATAAAAGCGGCGGACCTGCAAAATCCCTGGATTGGTCGTTTTCACCAGCTGCTCAGAAATTTTGAGTTTATAGATCCACTCCCCTTTTTCATTTTGAACGGCAGCAAGTTTATAAACTCCATCGAGAGCGGGTTGATCTTTGGCGGTGATTAGGTTGGTCCCTACGCCCCAGAGGTTGATCTTTGCCCCTTGCTGTTTAAGATCGCGAATAATCAGTTCGTCGAGCTCATTGCTTGCCATAATTTTGGCATCTTTAAAGCCAGCATCATCGAGAAGTTTTCGGATCTTAATGCTCAGTTGCGCCAAGTCCCCCGAATCAAGACGTACCCCAAGCATTTTATTTTTTTTCTTTTTAGCTACCTCAATCGCTTTTTTTACCCCCTCAACAGTATCGTAGGTATCAACGAGATAGATGCAGTTATCGGGTAGGACATCGGTATAAGCCTCAAAAGCCTCCTTTTCTCCATCAAAGGCCATGATCCAACTATGGGCGTGAGTCCCCTTTACAGGGATGCCAAAATACTTGCCTGCGATGACATTGGAGGTGGACTGGCACCCTCCGACAAAAGTGGCCCGCGTTCCTGAAAGAGCTCCATCGATCCCTTGTGCACGGCGGAGGCCAAACTCGATCACCTCATCCCCTTCTGCAGAAGCGCAAATCCGAGCAGCTTTAGTAGCAATGAGAGTCTGGAAATTAACGATGTTTAAAAGGGCACTTTCGAGGAGCTGCGCCTGCAAAATAGGTCCTCGGACAAGGATTAGCGGCTCATAGGGAAAGACCGGCGTTCCCTCAGGCATTGCAAAGAGGTCGCAATTAAAGGTAAAGGTTTTAAGATAGTCGAGAAACCCCTTTTCAAAAAGAATTTCTCCATTGGGAGATGTTAAACCTTCTAGGTAGGAAAGGTCAGACTCTTCAAACCGAAAGTTTTTAATAAACTCCATCGCGGTTTCAAGGCCTGCCGCCAAGGCGTAGTTCCCTTTGAAGGGACGTTTACGAAAAAAAAGGGTAAAAACCGCTTCTCGATCCATCATCCCCAACTTCCAATACCCATAGGCCATTGTCAGTTCATAGAGATCGGTTAAAAGGGCAAGAGAAGATTTATAGATCATGATGGGGGGTTATACTCGACTCCATGCTCTTCTAGGATAACTGCTTTTCGTGCTTTGAGTTTGTCGATTTCCTCCTGGTAGCGAGCAGCTATTTCCCGGCTGGTGTCAGCCTCATTCCAATACCGGCGGGCGTCGCTCAGGTTGTGAGATTGAAATTGGAGCCGATCCCCTTGATTTTGGGCCCAAGCAGCGTTGGCTAGCTCTTTGTTTCGAAGGTCGGTCAGTTTAGCGACTGCCTGGTCGATCGTTGCGACCTCTTGCTGCCAGTTTGCAGAGGGCTGCTCCTTCACAAGAGCCATCCCCTGGAGAGAAAAACAGAGACAGGCCAGTAAAATCCAAAATTTCATTCTAACTCCCACAATATATTTTGTCCTCTATATTTACCTGATCTTTCTTTTGAAGAAAACCTCTTTGTGGTAAAATTCCGGCTATGAAGCGATTTCTTTTACTGTTTCTTTTTTCAGTGCACCTTCTGTTTGGCATTACTTTGAAGGATAAATTCGAAGGGGCCGAAGAGGGAAGCTATATTGTAACCGAGCAAAATCAGCTTGTCTCTCTCCTCCATCTCCATACGGTTCGAGATGGTAAGCTTATTTTCGAAGAGATTAGCATTCCTCTTCACCAGGCAAAAAGGCTCGAGTGGAAAACATGGGTCGAAAAAGGGGCCCCAGGAAACACCTCCTGGATCCTCTACGAGCTGGACCTAGAAAAAGGATGTGTTACCGAATGTTATTCCCTGACAAGAAAAGCGTGGATTCGAACCGAAGAGATGAATGCCTTTCTTGTTCCCCTTGTTTCTTTAGAGCTTAGCGTACTTTCTAAAGGGGAGCGTTTTCAAAAAGGGGCAACGGCTACCCCTGGAAAAGTAGGACATCGTCCCTGGGGCCCGCCTCAAGTGATCGGTGGTAAAAAGATCAAAGACCCCGAGTATGATGTTTATACCACTCGGTGGCCCCACGATGAGAGTGATCTGTCGGATAAACCGATCGTCCTCTACTTTGATAAGGCACGCGCAACCTTTCCTTTCCCCTACTGGATGCAGGTGCGTGATGGGGCATTAAAGTTTAAAATGCGCGCTCTTGATTCAGGAACTGGGCTGACCTCTCCCTTTGCGGACATTCCGCGGCGCAAACCCTTTTTCACCCGTTCTGCCCAAAAAACGGCCGGCAAAGTTGTTCTCACCTTGCACAGCCCCACCTACTATAACGACTTGGAGCTCCTTGCTATTGACATGAGCGCTGAGCCCCGTGTAACTCACCTCATTCCCTTTGAAAAAAAGGTCGATGAGGAAACAGTTACACTCTCGATTGATGAAAGAAAATTGGAAACTCTTCTCACCCCAGGACACACCCATCTTTGGGTGGTCTCTTCCGAAAACCCCGACATCGCTGTCGAGTCCCCCTACCCCTTTATTCCTTAATGCGGTTGCCTCGAAAGTCCCTTAATAGCTGGCAGTGACATTGAAGTGAACCATCGTGTTGCCCCCCCCAAAGTCTGCTTTTTTGTGGAGCTTGATCCCCCAGTCAAGGCGGGCTGTAAGGTAAGGTTCGATGGTATAGCGAATCCCAGGACCTATACCAAGGAGGTAGTCGGTTTTCCGCTCAGAGGGAAGGGCGTTATGGTCACTTCCCCAACCGTAGTCAAGGAAGATAAGAAATTGCATCGCATCGTCTACTTTCCACTGCGACTTGATGTTTTTAAGAAGGCGGAAAGCAGGGCTTCTCGCCTCTCCACTAAGGAGAATGGCGCCATCTTTGTTGACTTCCCGTTGTTCATATCCTCTAACGGTATCGTAACCCCCAAGACCAAACTGCTCACTCGGAAGGAGGTTCTGGCTGGAAATTTGTCCCCTTGCCAAGAGCGACAAAGAGAACGATTTGGGAAGACGTTGCAGATAGACAAATGATCCTCTAAAGTAAACCCAATGGTTTTTCGCATCGGGCCGAAGCGATTCGTAGTCAGAATTGGACTGGTCCTTAAAAAGATTACCCGGAGACCAATAGAGATCTCCATCAAAGTCGAGGCGGTAACTCCTCCTATTGTAGTTCCCGGTATAACCAACAACAAGCTGGGTGAGGTTGACATTCCTTCCAAATAGAGGGAAGTCTTCAGAAAATTCAAAAGTGTTATTGGTCCGTTTAAAGTCGGCACCGACTGAAAATTCATGCTCGAGGAATTGCGTAATATTTAAGGGAATGTTGTAGCGGGCGCTTACCTGCATACTCCATCCATCGTTACGCCGAATGACTGACTGGTTGATTTTAGGGTGTACCTCTGAATATCCTCCATAGACAGTGAAGACATGCTTCCAAGGAAGTGGCGCCGTATACTCCCCGGTGTGGGCATGAAAGCGGTGCATGTTCCATGAGCTTGTAAATTGGTAGGACATAATATGGCCGAGCCAAAAAGCATTTCCCCAGTTAAATCCAGCATACCATCGTCCTCGCCCTACTGGATCCACTCCTGTATTTTCTGCGCCGGCATAAAAACGCCATGCGCGCCGTTCACGAACAGAGAGGATTACATCGGTGGTCTGGGGCTTTTCACCAGGAGCATAGACAATATCGACCCGTCTAAAGGGGTTGCGGTTGATGAAGTAAACATCTTTCATCAGACGTGATTCATCGATCTGCTGATTAGGAAGGAGATCTATGTACTCTTGCAGTCGAGGACTGGAGCTCCAGGTGTTCCCCTCTACTCTCACAGCACCTAGACGACTTTCAAAAATCACCACTTGGATGACTCCTGCTGAAATATCTTGTTGAGGAATTTCAACGAGAACCAGCGGATGAGAAACCTCTTGATAGTAGTTAGAAATGACCTCTTTGATCTCATCAAGGGTCTCTTGGTCAACCTCATGACAAAGGAAAGCCGAAAGACGTCTTCGGAGGGTCTTTGCATTTCCTGGCACTTGAATGTTAGAGAGCGTGACCCCTTCTACCTCTTTTAGCGCATCTCCCGTCAACATCTGTTTTGGATCACTTACAAGGACGATTCCTCTAAGCTCTCGAATGAAAGTGGCAGAACGTTTTTGTTCAGGAGCTGAGGGAAGTCTTGGAAGAGCTTCTTCAACCACAGCAACATCTTCTTCTCCTTCTTCCCCGTAAGTGGAAAAGGAAAAGAATAAAAGAGACAAAAAGAGGTACAGGCGCATCATTTGGTTGTTAAGTTTATTAAAATTCTCAACTTACCCTTTTTGGTCTAAAAAGGCAAGACTTTGGGCTCATACAAAAAAAAATTTACTAACAATCATTTTTTTCTTGAAAAAATTTAGGGAGCCGGAAAACAATCGTTAAGATTTTGTTTAAAACTATGGTGGTCACGATGCGTCTAAAATTGAGATTTTTTCTAGTTACTCTCTTCCCTATTTTTCTTTTTTCCTTACCAATGGAGCCAAGGATTACAGAGGGAGAGGCTTTTGCTACATCTCATGGTAATGAGCTGATGATTGAAACGGGAAGCGGTGCCCATGTCGAGTGGGATACATTTGCCCTTGAAGAAGATGAAGTGGTCACAATCCTCCAACCTGCCCAAAGTCTCGGTCTTTATCTTTCGGTGAAGGGAAAAAGCTTTGCAAAAATTTTAGGAAAAATTCAGTCGAATGGCCCCCTTCATTTGGAGTATGGAGGAGGAGTAACGATTGGAAAAGAAGGGGAGATTGAAGCGCCCCTAGTCACCATCCAAGCGCAAACGATCTCTCATCAAGGAAAAATCCTTTCCCCAGGACATGAAGTCACCCTTTCCGGCAAAGAGATCTATGTCTATCCCGAGGCACTCTTAGACGCTTCAGCGCAAGAAGCTGGCAATGGAGGGGGCATTAACATCCTGGGCCAGGATTCCATGATTTTTTTAGGAACCGCTCGCACTTGTGGTGGAACGCTATCGGGCAATGGTGGCAAAATCAAGCTGTGTAGCTCTAAAGAGTTCAAATATAAAGATGGGTCCATCGATACCACTGCCCCTTGTGGGAAGACAGGCCTTCTTCATATCGATCCGAAAGACGTCTACATTCGTCCAGAAGGGACTGATAGCCCCACAGGAAACACTTTTGGGAGTGACCCCACAGGTACAGCAACGATTTCAGGCACCGACCTTTCCACCGCTTTAGATAGTGCTAATGTTGTGATCCAAGCCAATAATGACATCGTGATTGATGATAATATAACAGGAAGCACCTCTGGAAATGGGCTCACTTTGCAAGCGGGACGCTCAATTATTTTAGACCCCCGAATTGTCATTACCCTCACTCAAGGCGATTTTTCAGCAACCGTCAACGACATTGGAGCGCAAGGAGCTAATAGAGATCCTGGAAGCGCTGTTTTCGAACTTGCCTCAAGCTCACAAATCCTCACCAATGGAGGGGGAATTACTGTCGACGTTGAGAACTTTGGTGGGCAAAATGAAGGAACCTTCTATTGCAATGGGGCTACCCTAGATGCAGGAGGTGGCGACATCTCTTTAACAGGGTATGGTCCCCTCGATGGGAGCGATCTGGCTTATGGCGTTATCATTAATAAATCCAGCCTTATCCAAACCTCTGGGACAGGAGAGATTTCCATTGCAGGAACGGGAGGGAACGGAAATATCCTCAACAATGGAATCCAAATTTCAGGCGCAAATGCACAGATCATCACCGACTCAGGGATGATCAGCCTCGATGGACAAGGAGGAGGAGCAGCAGGTGGAAAAGGAAACGTTGGCCTTTATCTTCAAGGAGCTGTCAAAACAAATAGTGGATCCGTACTTATCAGCGGCGTTGGGGGACTAGGAACCTCTAACAATGTCGGTGTCGAAGTCGCCGGCGGAGTTGCCCCAAATATTGAAACCGTAGATGGAGCTGTTCAAGTCATTGGAAGCGGTGGAGGAACAGGCGACTTTAACTCTGGAATCCACTTAGGATCCAGCGCTCTTATGACCTCTACCGGCCAAGGCACCCTCACCCTTACAGGAACCGGAGGGGATGGAGGAACCAACAACCGTGGAGTCACCCTTGCAGGAGGAACTATCGAATCAAACGAGGGGACGATCTCCATTACGGGAAATGGGCAGGGAAGTGGTGATTATAACTATGGAGTCCGTTTCGAAAGTGGTGGCAAAATTAACTCACTTGTCGATGCCCCTATCTCTATCGTAGGAAGTTGCGCCATCGGAGGAGGAGAGGGAAATTGTGGCATCTCATTATCGGGTCTAAGCTCTTATATCCAAGCCGTCAACGGCTCAATCACCCTAGACGGAACAGGGAATGGAACCGATATCCTTAATCAAGGGGTTCGGATCGAAAATGGGCAAGTCATCTCCACAGGAACCGGCGTAGGAGCCGCTACCATTAGCCTCATTGGTGTCGGAGGAACAGGAACCGACTATAATAACGGAGTCGCCATCTCGGGCCACCTCGGCGAGGTCACCTCTGTCGATGGAGATATCTCTGTCGATGGAACCGCCAACGGAACAGGAATTGGAAACGCAGGGGTCAGCCTCTCCTCGTCAGATATGATTAATACCACAGGGGCAGGAGTCGTTACCATTAACAGCCACTAGGCCGACTTCAGAGCGTTAATTTCAGAAGTGATAAAGCCTACCCGCTCAAAATACTCAGCGGAGCTCCTTTCGACTTGCTCAGGAGGCATGTCTTTGTCGATGTCATTCACATGGATGATGGCCCGGTTGATCGCCTCGTGGACAAGCATGTGAAGGCGCTCGTAAGCTTTGTCTGAAAGTTCATGAATTTCAGTGAGCGCATACTCCACGTTATCCCTCCAATCAGAAAGGTTCATAATGTCAGGAGGATCCTTTAAAAGTTCCCCGAGCTGAAAAAATAAGACCTGCAGTTTCGTTTTGGCTGCTTCATCTTGAGGTTCTTGAACCATATATCCACTCGCTTATTTATCCCGTTTAAAGCAAATACTATTTTCTGATTAATATTACTACCCTTCCTCTTCGCTCTTTTTTATGAACATCTTTTCTTATCTAAAATAAAGAAGCATCAACCTCAGATAACAAAACCTTTCCCTTCTGTAAAAGAAATGCTCAAACCACTTACCTAAAAAGATTTATAAAAACACAAAAAGATCTTTATAAAAATTTTACTTTACTTCTAAAAAGAAAATGGGATTCTCCTGCTTTAAAAGTTATGAACAGATTTTCCACACCTTGAAAAGTTTTGTTGAAAGTGATATGCTTGCCTCCATGAAACCATACCGCCTAAAGAAATCGTTACACCTCTTCCGTCATGTTTTAAAACTCTATCGAAGAAAGCGGAGGAAGTTACCTGAAGAAGTGCGGGGAGAGATCGTCCCTGTTTTGAATGGGCTGCAAGATAAGCTTCTTGAAAAAGACCGGGAGGGGGCGGATGATTATGCCAAAAAAGCAGAAGCGCTTTATACCCTCCATTTAAAGAAAACCCCTTTTGAGAAGGTGCGGGACTTTATCGTGGGACTCATCTTTGCCCTTTTGGTCGCTGTTGCCATTCGGACGATGTGGTTTGAGCTGTATGAAATCCCTACAGGGTCGATGCGTCCCACCTTTCAAGAGGGAGATCGTTTGGTCGTTTCAAAAACCCCCTTTGGAATTAATATTCCCTTAAGGAGGGGCCATTTTGAGTTTGATCCCAATCTCGCTCTTCGGTGTGGAACGATGGTCTTTACCGGCGCTGGGATGGACATTGCCGATGTAGACACCCTTTACTTCTATCTTTTCCCTGGAAAAAAGCAGTTTGTCAAAAGGCTCATGGGAAAGCCAGGCGACACCCTCTACTTTTATGGAGGGCAGATCTATGGAGTCGACGCTAATGGAAGTGACATTACAAAAGAATTAAATCCTGAGCTATTAAGCAAGATCGACCACGTTCCTTACATCCATCTGAATGGAAAAGTTGTCATGGCTGAAAGGGGGGTGATCCTCAAACAGATGAACCAGGAAGTGGCAAAGCTTTCTGTTTCACCAATGAATAAGGTCGTTGGAGAGCTTCTTTCCCCTTATAAAGGCAACTTCGAAGATTATTACCAGCTATGGGGCTTTGAAGATTACGGAATGACCCGTCTTTTGACAAAAAAAGAGGTCCTTCAGTTTACCGACACCCCAATAAAACAATTAGAAGATGCTTCCCTTTATATGGAGATCATCCACCACCCTTCGGTCAAATACCCTCAGCTTCAGCGGATGGGTAGAGGAGGACTTGCCCCCGGTGTAGGAACCACCTCTTCGATTTTACCTTTGCACGAAGCCCATTTAAAAACGGTCATGGACAACCTCTATACCGCCCGCTTTATCGTTAAGGGTGGCAAAGCTTCTCGCTACGGCTCTCCCTATAGAGGAGAAGAACCTGAGCTTCGAAACGTTCCTGATGGCACCTACGAGTTTTACTATGGAACCGCTTACCAGGTCCACTTTGGAGGGATCCGCAAAGCTCTTCCTAAAGAACATCCTCTCTATACATTTACTCCACAGAGGGTCCAATTTTTCTATAATCTAGGAATCGAATTTCATAATTTCTTTGCCCCTCATGTTAAAGGGCAACACCTCTTCCCTTCCCGTTATGTTTATTACCGCAATGGAGACCTTTACGCAATGGGAGCCCCCCTAATGAAAAAGGAGGATCCAACGCTGCTTACCTTTCTCCACAATGAACACCTAAGGCAGCAAAATGCTCCTACCTACCGTCCCCACTTCCCCTTTGAAGATCCTGGACCACCTCTAACTAAAGAAGGAAAAATCGATCTCCCCTTCATCAAAAAGAGAGGGATCACCCTCCCTCCCAAAAAATATATGGCCCTTGGCGATAACTATGCAATGAGTGGCGATAGCCGCGATTTTGGTTTTGTTCCTGAAGGCAACATTCGAGGAGCCCCCGATTTTATTTTCTGGCCTCCTGGCCCCCGCTTTGGTCCTCCTCTTCAGGCACACTATCCTTTCTTTAACCTTCCCCGCACCCTCGTTTGGATTCTTGCAGCGATTGGATTTGGAAGCTACTACCTCGTCCATCGCAAGCGGTACAAGCTCCCCCAAGAGATCCGATGAGTATCCCAACAACTTTTTCCAAAACCCGCGCCAATGCTACCCGCTTTGCCCTTCTCTGGATGCAGATTACCAGCGAACCCTTCATTGCCTTTTATACCCTCCTCCTCTTTATCCTTCGAAAAGATTTGGGTGCCACCCCCCTACAAATCTCGATTTTTGCCGCCATCCGCCCCTTCATGGCCGTCCTTTCCTTCTATTGGAGCTCCAATCTCCTTAGAAATCGGAGTAAGCTTCTCTCCAACTTTATGGGCGCTTGGGTCCTGAGTTTTCTCCCCTTCCTCTGTCTCCCCTTTGTCCACAACATCTATTTTGTCATGTTTTGCGCCGCCATCTACCAGCTTTTTGCCCGCGCTACCATCCCCTCCAAGATGGAGATTCTCAAGCTCAATCTAGAAAAAGAGAGCCGCGAAAAGCTCTTTTCCCGCCTCTATGTCCTCGGTTTTATCGAAAGTATCGGTCTGGGCCTTTTTGTGGGAAAACTTCTTGATACCCACATCGGCGCCTGGCAAATTCTCTTTCCCCTTGCTGCCATCCTTTCCCTATCAAGTGTTCTGATCCAAATGAGGATCCCCCTTCCCGAAAACCTAAAGGAAGATCGCAATATCCTCCCCATCACGACAAACCGCCTCCTCCAACCCATTAAAGACTCGATCCATCTTATGCGCTCTCGCCCCGACTTTGCCCATTTCCAATGGGGCTTTATGATCGGTGGCTTTGCTCTCATGTTCATCACCCCGGCGCTTCACATCTATTATGTGGACTCCCTTCAGATGACCCATAATAACCTCGCTATTGCCCGCTACATCTGGATGGGAATCGGCGTTGCGGGCTCCACCTTTCTTTGGAGACGCGCCCTAAATGCCACACCGATCCATCGGCTTACCGCCCGGGTCATCTTTGGCTTTAGCCTCTTTCCTCTCACCCTTCTTTTTGCCCCCTTAGGCCTTCTTTGGGTGAACATCGCCTTTTTCTTCTATGGCATTGCCCAAGCTGGAAGCCACCTTCTCTGGAACCTGTCGGGAACCCTTTTTGCAAAAAATGAAGATAGTTCAAAATTTTCAGGAGTAAATATTTTAATGGTAGGTTTGCGAGGAGTGGTAGCTCCGCTGCTAGGGGGGCTTGCTTGCTCTTTTTTCTCCCCCTTCACGATCCTTACCATTGGAATGGCCATTTGCCTTTTGGGGGCTACATGGATGCTCCGCACCTCTATCCCAAAACAGGTCCCTCAACCCTTGACTTAAAAGAAACCCTGTGGGAAAATGTTTATAATTTCTTAAAAAAAGGATTAGCATTATGGCGTTTTCGCTCCCAAAAGCTCTTTTCCAAGGCTTCGGCAATGGAATAAATTGCAGTATCTTTAATTGGTACACCAATAAAATTGGAGTCGTCCAAAATCTTGCAAAAACAACGGCCCCTTTCTGTAAAACAGCTTTTGCCCTTGGGATGATCAATGGTTCCATCCGCTATGTTTCGACTGGCCTCAAAAAAAAAGTAAAAAGAGATTTTAACTTCGAAAGAAACTCTCTTGCTAGTAAGGGGGTTGACGCCCTAGAACTTGCCTCTGCAATTCTTACCCGCTACGCCGTCGCAAGACTGTGCAATGAGCTCTTCGGAAGCAAGGTTCAAACAAACTATATCCATATGTATACCGCCTTTGATCTCATCCGCTATACCTCTTCTAATAGCACGCCTAGTTTAACCTCTGTTGGGCTACAGGCAGCCATTACTGCTAAAATTTTTTCCCCCTTTATTGCAACACCCCTATTTAAAAACACCTTCTACTTCGCAGCAATTAGTCTAGCAACCCTTGATGCTGTAGAACCTCGAGGACTCCCTTTCCATAATCGAGTCGTTAAAAAGTTTTTTGGTGTTAAAGACCCGAGAGCTCTTTTTGTCTCTCATTTTGCTCGGGGGCTTATCTCTTTGGTTAGCGTCTATTATGTAGCAAAGCTCTGCAACAAATATCTAAAACTGGGGATCCCCAGAAACTACACAATCTTCTTTATGGCAAGTCTCCTTCCCGTGCTCGGTATTGTTGCCTATACGAGACATATTCAATCTGATATTTTTGGTGCGAACTTTAGTCAAGTTTGGAACAATCTTTTAAATTCTGACAATGCTCAAATAAAAGGATACGCCCAGCAGATTAATGACATCTATGAAAATGGAAGTGGTGATGAACTTAGTTTGGAAAGGCTACTTACAAACGCCAATGGAGTTGGAGAACAGGCTCTTGAAACTCTTTTCTCTATTCTCAAGGCCTTAAGAGTAAATTTTCAAGACATGTCGAGACAAGCAGGAAGTCGGTGGTTAGCAGGGGATTCCATCGAAACTATAATGGCAGAAGCTCTCACAGTAATGATGTCGAATCAAGAAACAGCAAATAGTGTCATGAACAATCTTAACGTGCTATTCAATGTAGACACAAATAAATCTGGCACAAGGTTTATTCTAAATCACGTTTTAAAAGATGCAAGCGATCAGACTAAAGAAGCCTTTAAAGAAGCTGACCCTTTCAGAAGCACCACCCATTTCATCGCAACTAAGGCCGTTGCAATTTACGCGATTGGAGACCGTAAAAGCGGTGGAGTCCCCTCCTTTTTTGAGATCGAGACAAATACTGCAATCATAAGTCAGCGAGACAAAAATATATCTTCAGAGGACGGCCAAGCCATCCTTAGCGCCCTTGACGCTGCTGTTAAAAGTGATTCTGAAGATGACTTCTTCGGGCTAGCTAAAGCAAGCTTAAACGACAATCAAAAGGGAATCCTGAATGAACTAAGGACGATCGCATCTGGAGAACAACAGGGTCGCTTTGCTAAAACTTGCTGGTCTAACGCGGCTCAAAAACTTTCTTAAGAGCGATAACAGCGCGCTCTCCATTGAGGTCCCATGTCTCCCCTTTGGTCTTTTCAAACTTGACCTCGGTGGCAAGGACCTCCCCCATAATGTAGTCGCGGTGCGTTTCAAAACACCCGTGCACCTTAGGGGTTGTATCGATCGTCATGATGACTCGATCGGTCACCTCGAATTGAAGATTTCTTCTTTGGGTGTTCACCTTATTGACAATCTCCCGCGCAAGTCCCTCTTCTTTTAACGCATCATTTAAGGTCGTGTCGAGAGCAATGGTGATTGCCCCTTCGGTTGCCGCCACCGTCCCCTCTTTGACCTTCCGCTCGACAAGAACATCTTCAGCTGTGATTGGAAACGACTCTCCATCGATCTGGAGATCATAAGAGCCCCCCTCTAGGGCATTCGGAGGAAGAGCCAAAATCGCCGCCTGCACCTTTTTCATCAGGGGACCTGCCCGCCTACCAAGAGTGCGAAAGTTCGGCTTAATCGACACCTCGACAAACTCCCCTTCATCGCTATGGTAGGAAATCTCTTTGACATTAAGCTCTTCTAAAATCAGGTTTTCTTGTCCCTTGAGAAGTTTTAAGACCTCTCCATCTCCAGAGATGAGGTGGGCCTTCCCTAGGGGTTGCCGCACCTTCATTTTATGCTCTTTCCGAAGGGCGTGTCCCATGCTGACCGCTGCTTGGACCGATGCCATCTCCGCTTCGAGTATTTCCTCTCTATCTCCCACCTTTGGATAGTCACAAAGATGGACTGAAACCGGATCTTTTTCCCCTCTTAGGTCTTGGTAGATCGCCTCACTGATGAAAGGGACAAAGGGGGCCGCCACTTTAGATAGCTTTAAAAGGACAGTGTAGAGGGTCTGAAACGCAGCACGCCGGTCCTCTGTATCCTCATCGGCCCAAAAACGGCCTCGGCAACGGCGAATATACCAATTAGTCAGTTGATCGATAAAGCTGACAAAGGGATCAACGGCGCGGCTCAGCTCATACCCATCCATCCCCTTTTCCACATCTTGGATCAATTTTTGCAAGCAAGACAAAATCCACCGGTCGATATCGGCCTTTGGTTTGGTTCCATCCGGTTTCCATCCATAGATATTGGCATAGGTCGCTAAAAAGACATAGGAGTTCCAAAGAGGGATCAAGAACTGACGCAGCACGAGCTCCACCCCCCGCTCTGAAAATCGAAGGTCATCTCCCTGCACCACTGGACTGTGCAGCAGATAAAGGCGGACCGCATCGGCCCCATACTGATTAATTACGATCTCCGGGTCAGGATAATTTTTTAGCTTTTTTGACATTTTGGCCCCATCTTCAGCCAAAATAATCCCGTTCACAATAACGTTTTTAAAGGCGGGCTTATCAAAAAGGGCCGTCGATAAAATGTTAAGCGTATAAAACCACCCCCGCGTTTGGTCGAGCCCCTCAGCAATAAAGTCGGCTGGAAAAGCTTCCAACGTCTCCGCTTCATTTTCAAAGGGGTAATGATTCTGCGCATAAGGCATCGACCCTGACTCAAACCAACAGTCAAAAACCTCTGGGATGCGGGTATAAACCTTCCCCTTTTCCTCGAAGGTGAGCGTATCGATATAGTGGCGGTGAAGATCGGTCACCTTTTTTCCCGTTCGCTTCTCAAGCTCTTCCACGCTAGAGATCACAATCATATCCCCATCCTGGCTCCGCCACAGAGGGATCGGCGTTCCCCAGTAACGGTTTCGGCTAATTGCCCAGTCGCGAGCATTTTCCAGCCACTTGCCAAAACGTCCCTCTTTCAAATGGCCGGGGACCCAATGAATCTCTTTATTATTTTTAATCAGCTTTTCTTTGATCTTTTCGACCGCCACAAACCAGGTCTCGACCGCCTTATAGATCAGCGGCGTATCAGAGCGCCAACAAAAGGGGTAGCGGTGGCGGATCGTTCCTTGGTAAAAGAGGCGTCCCTTCTCTTTAATGCGGCGGATCAGCTCCTTATCAGCATCTTTGACATAGGTTCCTTCAAAATCCTTCACTTCCGCTGTAAACCGTCCGTTTTGATCCACCGGGCAGACCGGTTCAATGCCCATATTTTTGCAGGCAAAAAAGTCAACTTCCCCAAAAGCAGGAGCCGAGTGAACGATTCCCGTTCCCTCTTCTTCACCCACCGATGCCTCGCCTAAAACAGTAAAGCTATTAGGGCTCGCCCCTTCAACGAAATAGTCAAATAGAGGCACATATCTTTTTCCAAGGAGTTCTGCCCCCTTAAAAGTTTCCAGAACCTCGCATCCTTCCTTAAAGTGGGTCTCTATCCGCGCTTTACCCAAGATGTAACACTTTTCTCCGCGGCGCACCTTCACATAGTCGAGTTCCTGTCCGACCATCACTCCCAAATTAGAGGGCAAAGTCCATGGAGTCGTCGTCCACACTAACAATGAGACTTCAGGCTCCTCCTTGAGTGGAAATTCCACCACAATCGATGGGTCATCGACATCGCGATAGTTTAAGTTTGCCTCAAAATTTGACAAGGGTGTTCCCAGCTGCGCCGAAAAAGGCATCACCTTAAAGCCCTCGTAGATGAGTCCCTGTTCCCACAGCTGTCCAAAGACCCACCAAACCGACTCCATAAAGCTCGGGTCCATCGTCAAGTAGGTATTGTCAAAATCGACCCACCGCCCCATCCGGTTGACCGTTTTTTTCCATTCCTCGGTGTAGCGCTGGACGATGCCGCGACATTCTTCATTAAACTTTGCAATTCCAAACTGCTCGATATCGGCCGCGCCCGAAAGCTCCCGAGCCTTCTCAATCTCATTTTCGATAGGCAGGCCGTGACAGTCCCACCCAAAGCGGCGAGGGACAAAATAGCCCTTCATCGTTTTGTAGCGAGGGATCACATCCTTAATGGTGCCCGCCAGCAAATGGCCATAATGGGGCAAACCCGTTGCAAAAGGGGGGCCATCATACTGAGCAAATAGGGCTGAGCCTTTCCGCCCCTCTACCGAAGCCTTAAAGACTTTTTTCCTTTCCCAGAGGGTCTGGATCCTCTCTTCCCTCTCGGGAAAACTTTCTTTTCGATTTTCAAACATAATGCTTACGAGTCTACCTTTCTCCCCCTTATTATGCAATAGCTTGCGTTAAAACCCCTAACTTGCTAACATTAAGAGCACTAAAACACAACCCACTCACCTATAGTGCTTTGCAAAAAAATGGTCAAATGTGTTATAATAATAGTTGGGGGTGCATTGGCTTCGACTTGGAAGCAAAGTACCAGTGGCATGCAGAGGATTCGGTTGGCCTCTTAAAAAAGCCGAGACGACATAACTGTCAAAAAACAAAAAGCGCAACGCTTCGCGTTCCCTACTCCTGCATATGCAGTGATAGAAGGTGAAGCTCTTGCAGCCGCTGCTTAAGACCTAACCCGTCTTTGTAGTCGATAGCCTGGGATTAGACCAAGGATCCTAGAACTATCGTAATAGATCTTGGTATGAGCTTTGTTGCTTGACTTCCAGCGATAAGGTTTCGAGATTAAAGGAAGTGTGCGAGTCCCAAGTGGGGTGTCTTACAGCAAGACTTGCACTATTTTGAGGCACTAAGCATGTAGGCATTGATATGGCGTTTGCTAAGGACGAGAGTTCGAATCTCTCCACCTCCAAAATAAAGGCCGGGAATTTTCCCGGCCTTTTTTATTGGATGGATGAGATTCTCACTCTCGAGGTTCCTTAGTAAACGCCGGCGTTTGCGAAAGGGGCGAGGCTCCTTGCTTTCAAAGATGAGTCCAAGATTTTTTCTCAGAAAGGCTTCTGGAGACCGGAGCAAGCTCTTTGAGCTTGTGGAGGTTGAAGAAGATCTTTCTGGGGAAAAAGATGGGCTCTTCCATTGAAATGAAGGGGGCGAGCCCCTCCAGGACGAGAGTTCGAATCTCGAACGCCTCCATTTAGGCCAGGTAAAACCCCGGCTTTTTTATTGCGTCAATTTTTACGATTGCTCCCTGTAAGAATTCCTTGCTCATACAAAATGTTTTTCGGAAACACAAACTGACCTGTGCGGCTAGCATGTACTGCAACTACGAAAAAATCTATATCATCTTTTACGTCAAAAGGTTCAATAACCCCACTTGCAGCTCTTTTCCATAAAACAACGAATTGTCCAACCTTTTTTGGTGTCGTCTTCGCAGTACGAAATACAATCTTTTGACCACCTAATCTAAACCGACAGGCTCCATAATCTTGACTCTCAAGTTCGCTCTCGAAATCATGAATATTCAACTCAGCTGGCTGAAATATCTTGACGAGAGCTTCCTTTAACTCTTTCATATGCACCCTCGAACAATCAACATTTTATCATTCATGATACCGGAATCTTCTAATAGACGCTTAACCCTTGAGATGGCTTGACTCACATCAACCTCTTTGGCACGCATTTAATAAGCAAACAGAAAAAAGCCTTATCTTTTTCAATCCATCCGATAAGCCATCTGACTCGCTCACTTTTTCCACCTCCTAAAACATCTGTCCCCAATCCAGTTTTCGTTAATACCTAATTATCAAACTCTATCTTTGTTGCAATTTCTTTGGAACTTGCCTGAAGCTCTTCCAATAGGGCAATATCTTCTGCATCTGCCTTTGCTTTTTGATCTAACTCACGCTTTTCATCAAATTGTTCATATCTCTCAATCGCAAGCTTTTCAGCAACCCGTGCTGAAATTTTACCAGCGTGATGGAGTAAATCTCTTTCCTTAAAAAGAAGGAATGCATCTAATTTTTCTTCCCATTCTGACATTGTCATTGCCTTGCGCCTCTTAGCTTGATCTTCAGCGTGATCTAGATACATAACCACAATTCGATTGAGCTCTTCAATTTCTGGCTGGTCCAGATAATTTTTTGCCACAGTTACATCTTGTTGACGTACTCGGCTTCCTCTCCAACTTTTAAGCCCCATATTTGGCAGCTCTGGATTAGCCCGTTCAGCAATAAGCTCGGCTGCTGTATGATATGTTGTTGCCCAAAGCATCTTATTTTGTACTTTCTTAAAGAAAAGCTGAGCCTTATCACTTCGTGGGTCATAGTCGATTGATGTAGCATAAATATCTCGCACTTTTTGATAAAAACGTTTTTCTGAGGAACGAATTTCACGAATCCGCTCTAACCACTCATCAAAATAATCCCAGGGCTTTGGTTCTTTTAACCGAGCATCATCCATGACAAACCCCTTAACGAGATATTCTTGTAAATGAGCTGTTGCCCATTTTCGAAATTGAGTTCCTCGATGAGAGGAAACTCTATATCCTACTGCTAATATCATATTGAGATTGTAGACTTTAACGCGGTAGCTTTTCCCATCAGAGGCAGTTGTCAAGTGATACTTGATAACTGCCTTATCTTGCTCACCTTCAAGAAGAATATTTTTGATATGCAAACTGATATTTTGCTTTGTAGTCTGGAATAAATCAGCCATTTCAAGCTGAGATAGCCACACTGTTCCCTCTTCGGCCCGTAGTTGGATGACTGCACTTCCATCTTCAGTAGTATAGAGTACGATTTCTCCATTTCCCATATGATTAATCCTTAAGACTCTTTTACTAGAAAGAGCATATTATAAGGAATTTTGAATCTTTTCCAATCAAAAGTTCTGAATGCGTCCAACCACCTCCATCAAAAAGACCCGAGAAATCGGGTCTTTTTTTATGGAGGGAGAAGATTCTCGCTCTCGAGGCTCCTTAGCAAACACCGGCGTTTGCGAGAGGGGCGAGGCCCCTTGCTTTCATTGAAGAGACCAAGATTTTTTCTCAAAAAGCTTCAGTTTAAGTAGTAAAGTCTTTTGTTTTTAAGAATTCATGAAAAAAATTGAAAAAATAACCTACCAAGGTTTAACCTGATTACTTCTTAAAGAAAAAAGTAGGTTTTTCATGATAAAGTCCATATTTTCAAGTATTCAAAGGGGTCTAGCTGTTGCCAGTTTCCTCTTTTTTGGATTGCAAGATGCTAGTGCAATCGATCCAGCACCTATGCAAAACCATTGTCCTATTGTCCTCGTTAACCGATCGACTCTAGATCCATCAGAAGTTTACTTTGTCTGTCATGGCAATGATCCCGATGGGATTCCCTGCTTTTTGGTACCCGATGAAACAACTGGGATTTGCGAGATCGTTTATCCTACGACAACAGGCACACCAAGTTCTGCCGGTGTCAGTAAAAAATTATCTGTCTTACCCTTGGCAACAGGAACAGCTATCACAGGTGTTACTGCCAATAACCTTCGTATCATTTATTTACCTATTAACAGCGCATCAAGGGGATATCTCTCTTTAAAACGTCCGATGTATCTTGCGACAAAGCTCAATCCAAAACTTGGTGTTTTAGGCGTAGATGACTCTTCGGTAACTTCGCTCTCAGATCCCAATTACTACACATACTATCAGGATTTTGAGTTTGGCCTTGTTCAAACAAATGTTGCAGATTCTTCATCAAGAATATTCATCAACCTCTCTTGGGTCGACTACTTCTGTCTTCCTATGCAACTCTCCGCATATGAATATCCTTCACAGGATCCAATATCGATCGAATTTTCTGCTCTTCCCTCTGGTACAGGGACTTCAGAAACACGAGACAGTCTTATTAGTGACCTCAATAGTAAGTTGGCAGTCAATTCGGACTGGAGTGCCCTGGCGATCCCTTTTTACTCAGATCCTTACAATACTTCCACGCTTGTAACGTATCTTCGCGTTCTAGCAGCAAAAAACAGTATAGGATTAGGTGCAAGTGCAAATCAGTTCCAGGGAGCAAAAGTTCCGCAGACTTTTTTCCCATCAGATTTTATTTCAAATGCCAGCAAAGGGCCTAAACCAGGCAAAAGTTATGTGCAGACACTTTACGATTATTATGTCGGTAAAACACTCTATACCACGATTCATCCCAAAGATTTATCTGCAGTCGTTTATGCCATCACTGCCGATACAACCAGCTTGGTATTGAAATACACGGGAACGG
>JAJFMJ010000008.1 GCA_021772275.1 Chlamydiota bacterium
GCACAGCGATCGCAACGCAGCGATCAACCACTGCAAGCTTGCTGAGTCTGTTGTCTCAGCAAGGGCACCTGTCAACGTGCCTATGGTAGCAGCAAATGCGCTAGCTACAAGCTCCTTTCTTTAGGAAGGAGTAGTTGACGATTCAGGTAGTTTTTGGCGATTTCTGCATCCTGTTTCGTCAATTTTCTTCCTCGACCTGCTCCTTTCCAGGTCGTAAGTCCCATATTTGGGTGAGAAGCATCGGCACGTTTATAAATGATTTCAGCAGCTGTAGACCCGGTTATGGCATAGAGAAGTTTGTTCTGGATCGTCTTGAAAAATTCTTGAGTCATCGGGTGGTTTGGGTCATAGTCAGCGCTAAGGGTATAGATATCCCTGATTTTTTGATAAAACCGTTTTTCAGAGATGCGGATGAAGCGGATGCGCTCGAGCAGCTCATCGAAATAGTCTACTCCTTCGGGGTGGCTCAGCCGCTCATCATCTAGGGTAAATCCTTTAACGATGTATTCTTTAAGACGCTCTGTAGCCCACTGCCTGAACTGAACACCTCGATGAGAATTCACTCGATAACCAACAGCTATAATAGCCTCTAAGCGATAGAGTTGCGTTCGGTATCTTTTGCCGTCAGAAGCAGTTATTAAGGAATCCTTAATAACTGACGCAGGAGAGATTTCTCCCTCGGAGAAAATGTTTTTTAAATGGATGTTGATGTTTGCAACGGTGGTTTGAAAAAGCTCAGCCATGAGCTTTTGGCTAAGCCAAACGGTCTCGTCTTGAAGACGCACTTCGATACGCCCACGACCATCTTCAGTTTGGTAGAGCAAAATTTGGCTTTGTGGAGGCGAGGCTTCGTCAGTCATAAGAACGATTGTACCAACAAAAAGATTATTTGTCTTGGGAAATTGTAGCCACTTCCTCATCGAAATAAACAAGAAGGGAAGGGGGACAGCTTTCTGCAATCCAGATGCGGAAATCTGCGAGCTGCTCACTTAGGTGCTTTTGATGGGAGGTTTTCCAGGAGCGCTTGAAGGCTAAGTGTTCGGTGTCGATCCGGGTAGGCTCCCCGTCGATAAAGCCAAAGTTACTCGCAAACTGAAGGTCGATAAGCACAATCCCTTGATCATAGAGGAGCTTCGTAAGGGTAAGGAGCTTCTTTATCCCTTGACGGGCCCCTTCTAGGTCCCCACAGGCAACGTGGTTATAGATATACTCCCACGCAACGATCGCTTTTCTTTGAACCAGGTAGTTTTCTTGGTCGAGATCAAGGGTGCGCTTATTTCCCTCTTTATCGGTGAGAGTCAGACTGCGATGAAACGTATCTGTGGGAGAAAAGTGGTAGTAGACCATCCCTGTTTCCTTGGGAAGGAGGGCATAAGAGTTGATCGAAGCCATGTAACGCGCTTTTTTCATCTTGAGCTCTTTCCGCTTAGCGCTAAGCTTTCCCAGAAAAGGAATGTGCTTTCTTGATCGGGAGGTGTAGCTCTTATCGAGAAAGATTTTAAGAACCGTCTTTCGATCTTTGGAAATAAAGACCTCACTAGTCGATCCCTTGTCGAGAAAGGTAAACTCCTGGGCGAAGATAGGGGAGAGCTCTTCTCCTTTTTGCGGGGTATAGGGGGTGGTGAGGCAGGTATGAAAAAGCCAGTGGGAATAGTAGGCAATGTGCCCTACATCCCATCCGATACAGCCGATAAAGAGAAGAAACAGTCCGAGTAGTAGCTTTTTCATCTCCTCAATTTAGCAGAAAAGAGGATAAAAATACAAGTTATTAAGAGTCAGTAGGGTGTTCCCAGTCTCTTTCTCGATTAATCTGCAAGTTAAGCCCTTTATGCTTTTTAATTTCATTGGCTAGGGTGTCGGTGAGAGTGCTTTTTTCCTCTTCGAAATAGGTCAAAATCTTCTCTCGATCGCCCGTCTTGAGAACTTCGCCGATTTCCTCGGCAACGATGGGGTTGGTTTTGGAAAGCTTATCGATGCAGGGCTTAGCCTTTTCTAGAAGGTCTTTTTCAGAAAGCGCTTCATCACAACAAAGATCGAATATCTCATTGATAATGAGAAGGTTGCTGTGGACTTCCCGCTCTTGCTTCTGCAGCTCGCGGGCAAGGTCGTCTTCAGGTATATGGCTCATAGTAGTCCCCTCTTTTTCCCTCAGTTTATCACAATTCTAATTTTCGTTGTCGATAATTCTATGGAGCAGGTATATAGTGTTGTAAAGCAAAATTATACGACCATGAATGAAAGTTAGAAGTTTCAAAGCGCTCCTCTGTTTGTGCTTAGTCCTTAGTATTCAGGGGGTTTCTGATCCTGGAAATCTAGGAGATGCAGGGATTAAAGAGCATGTCACCTCTGAGGATGATGCTTATTTAGAGGGATATATCCAGGCTTTAGTCAACTCCAATTACTACGAGTTTGACGTTCTCGTTTATGTGGAAAATGGAGACGTTTACCTCTATAACCTTCCTAAAAACGCTCTGATCAAAGATAGTATCATCTCTTTTGTGAGTGATGTTCCTGGGGTTATTTCGGTCACTCCGGTTGAAAAGTTCCCGGAAGAGAAGCTTGCCAAGCTTGAAGAGAGAGAAACCAGCCCGCAGATTCAAGGGGTTTGGTTTCCTCAGCAAACGGTTCTCTACCCTCCGATGATTGCCAATCCAATGGCAACGATCTACTCGGCGGCCTATCGTATTGGGGATAATGTGGTGGGAACGAAGTCGATTGCCGTTTCCTACGGAGATGAATTTCCCATTTTTCGGTGGCGCGATGTCTTCCGCTGGAATGGGGCGCTCCAAATTGGAATTCAGGCGGGGGTCTGGTCGGTCTTTAAAATGGGAGTCCACCATGATAATGGAGAGATTTCAGAGCTTTTTAACACTGACTATCTGGTAGGCTTTCCCTTAAGCTATGCTGCAAATAAGTGGGCTTTTCGCCTCCGCGTTTACCACATTTCTTCCCACCTTGGGGACGAATTCATCGTCCACCATCAAGAGGTGAAACGGGTTAATCCTAGTATGGAAGCGCTCGATTTTTTCGTCTCCTGCCAGGTCAATAAGGCGCTCCGCGTCTATGTCGGCCCTGGTTGGGTCTGGCATAGTGACAGCACCTATCCGATTAAGCCTCCTCTTTATATCGAATGGGGTGGAGAGGTTCGCCTCCTTGGCCAAAAGTTCTTCTACCATCGCCTTTATGGAACCGCTTTTCTTGCCGTTTACCTTCGGAATTGGCAGGTCAATGACTGGAACCTTGACGGGACCTACATGGGGGGGTATGAGGTGAGTAAACTCGAAGGGGTTGGTCGGAAAATTCGCCTCTTCATCAATTACCACCGCGGCTACTCGGTCGGCCAGTTCTTCAAAGACCGCACCTCCTTTACTGGTTTCGGCTTCTCCTGGGGTTTTTAAGCAACAAATCCCCCCTCTGTGCTCTCCGTGGTTTAAATAAATAACAAAAGTGTATGTGCTCATGGTCTTTGATTTTTTTATTAACCACGGAGAGCACAGAGGGGAGCTTGTCTATTAAATGCTTAGTAGGCATAATGTCTAAAGCACCATGAAAATTTATCGAAATAAAACGTTTGGGAGTGCTCTCCTAGTAGGAGGAACCTCGATTGGAGCGGGGATGCTCGCCCTTCCTCTAGCAACGGGAGTAGGGGGCTTTTTCTCAGCAAGTTTCCTCCTTTGCACTGCCTTTGCTTTTATGTTGCTTAGTGTTTTTTTCCTTTTGGAAGCGACGCTGATGTCAGATAAGGTCAATGCCAACTTGATCACAATTTGTAAGGAACGGCTCGGCTCGGTCGGGGAGTTTGTTGCGTGGGTCTCTTTCTTAATGCTTCTCTATGCCGTGGCTGCGGCCTACTTGTCGGGAGGGGGATCGCTGATTGCCGATGTTTTGGGGGCAGGACTTAAAACCAACATTTCTCCCAACGTGGGGATCTTTATTTTCCTTGCTGTTTTTGGCTTTATTGTTGTCTTTGAAACAAAAGCGGTCGATGCGATTAACCGGATCTGTATGGTCGGGCTCGGCGCTACCTTTTTATTTCTCCTTATCTTTGTCACCCCCCATGTTGATTTGAGCCACTACCGAGAAGGAAAGCCTCAATATTTATGGGTAGCGGTTCCAGTCGTTGTTCTCTCGTTTACCTCTCACATTATTGTCCCGAGTTTAAGGAGCTACTTGAGCGGCGATGTAGAGAAACTAAAAAAAGCGCTCCTTTTTGGAAGCTTAATCCCTCTAGTCTTTTACCTTGTCTGGGAGTTTTTGATTGTTGGTCTCCTCCCGCTGACCGGAGAGTATGGATTGGAGTCGATCGGGGGGGAGGCTTATCCCGTAGCAAAACTTACCGATGCGCTAAACGCCATTTTAGGAGTCCCTTGGATTGCTGTTTTGGTTGGGCTCTTTTCTTTCTTTGCCCTCGTCACCTCCTTTTTTGGAGTGGCCCTTAGCCTCTATGACTTTTTGGCCGATGGTTTTAAGATTAAAAAAACCATCAAGGGACGGGCGACTCTCTTGGTTTTGATGTTCACCCCACCCCTTCTTTTTGCCCTCTTCTATCCCAGTGGGTTTGTGATGGCTCTTGGCTATGCAGGGGTTTTTGTGGCAATTCTCTATGGCATTCTCCCGGCGCTCATGGTATGGCGGGGACGCTATAAGGAGCACAAAGAGGAACGGTTCCGCGTTTTTGGGGGGCGGATAACGCTCACCTTGATGCTTGTAGGCTCACTCGCAATTATCTTCTTTCAAATCGCTGCCACGCGGGGGTGGTTACCGACTTTGTAAAGGAGGTGCCTCCGAAGAAAGCGACTTTCGGAGGCACTCCTGTAAAAAACTCCTTGAGCAATTAATTTCCACCCATTAAAATGGGGAAGTTTATGAGCGATGTAAAAGTAAGACCGCGCACCTTTGGAACTCACGACGGAAGTTTTCATGCCGACGAGGTGACCGCATGTGCCCTTTTGCTCCTGTTTGACAAGATCGATCGGGACAAAGTCATCCGGACGCGCGATGGAAAGGAGCTTGCTGAGTGTGAATATGTGTGTGATGTGGGGGGTATCTATGATTCTAGCATCAAACGGTTTGACCACCATCAGTCCGATTATAATGGAAGCTTTAGTAGCGCTGGGATGATCCTCAAATATCTCAAAGATGAGGGGACGCTCGATGAAAAGCTCTACAACTATATCAATCGCTCCCTGGTGATGGGAGTCGACGCCATCGACAATGGAAAGGGAACCCCAATGGTGGGTCATTGCTCATTTTCTTCGGTCATTGCGAATTTTGTCCCTGCCCGCCACGATGCGGAACGCTCCACCTTCACCCAGGCTTTTTCTCAAGCGCTCGACTTTACCTTTGGTCACTTAAGCCGCCTCCTCGACCGCTACAACTATATCCAGGGGTGTCGGGGGAAGATCAAGGTTGAAATGGACAAAAAAGAAAAGGTCATGGTCTTCGAAGAGTCGATGCCTTGGATCGAGTCTTTTTTCGATCTTGGAGGGGATAAACATCCCGCCCAGTTTATCATCATGCCTGCAGGGGATCAGTGGAAATTGCGGGGGATTCCTCCGAGCTATGACAAGCGGATGCAGGTCCGGATCCCGATGCCCAAAGAGTGGGCGGGGCTGATCGACGAAGAGCTGAAGGAAAAAAGTGGAATTGCGGGCGCCGTCTTTTGCCATAAAGGGCGGTTTATCTCCATTTGGGAGACTAAAGAAGATGCCTTTAAAGCTTTGGAGTATATTAAGAAAAAATGAGTACCCTATTTGGAAAAATTATCAAGGGAGACCTCCCTTGTGAAAAAGTCTTTGAAAGTGAAACCTTGATCGCCATCAAAGATATCAATCCCCAAGCTCCAGTTCACCTTCTGATCATTCCCAAAAAAGAGTATTCTAATCTCCAAGAAGTTCCTGCGAAAGATCTTCCTCTTATGGCAGAAATCATTGCCACTGCCCAAGCCCTTGCCAAAGAGTTTGGGGTTGCAGACAATTACCGCTTACTGACAAATACTGGAAGTGAGGCAGGACAGTCGGTTTTCCACCTCCACTTTCATTTAATCGGTGGAAAGAGACTTGGCCCGATGGCATGAGATACCTATTATTTTTACTCTTTACCTCTATTCTTTTCGCCTCTGAAGAAGAGGTCGTGCGGCGGGTCCACTCCCACCTCTTAATCGGCGACTACCGCGGCGCCATTACTGAGTCTGAAAAAGGACTTTTAAAACACCCCAACTCAGAAAAAGTCAAAAAAGCCTATATCCGGAGCTTAGCCGAAAATGGAAAAGATGATGAGGCAATTGGTTCCTTAAATCGTTTTGGGTTTAAAAAAGAGGAAGTGGGGAGCGACCTGATCGAAACCCTTGCCTGGGGGGTTTTGATGCGTTCAGAAAATTCGCCCCAGTTTATCGTCAATATGGCCTCGCTAATGAGCGCTTATTATACCGATGATGTGCGAGCTGTGCGGATGCTTCTCCATCAGCTGAGTTCCTCCAATGCCTTGCTCCGAAGAGCAGCGGCGCAGCTTGCGCCCCACTACCGCGATATTTCGCTCATTGAAGAGCTGATCCGCCTTTTGAGCGCCGAGAAAATTTGGTTTGTCCGCCTGGAGGTGATCAAAGCGTTGGGCGCCATGGAGGTCAAAGAGATTGAAGAGCCCCTTAAGAAAATCATTATCAGCAGCCGGACAACCCTAGAGGAAAAGGGGGCAGCGATCGCCTCTCTTGTCACTATTTACGAAGATGTGGGGGAGGAAGCATTTTCCAAGCTCGTCAGTTCCAAGCGGGCCGGGTTACGCCATTTAGCCTGCCAAATTGTTTCCCATCTCGATCTCAAGGAAAAAGCCCCCGCCATTGAAAAACTTCTCGATGATCCCACCTCTGATGTGCGGATCGCTGCTCTGAACACCATGCAGTTTTTAGGACTAAAAAATTTAAATCCTTCAACCCTGTCCAAGCTCATTGATCTTACTAAGGACTCCCACCCTCCTGTAGCTCTTACTGCTGCCTGGGTCGTTTCCCACTTTGCTCCCGAGACAGCGCTTCAAGTGATCCGCAAGTGGATCTATTCGACCGACGAGGCTTCCCGTCGCTTAGCCGCCTTTATCCTTGGTCGTGTCGGGAGTGCTGGCACTTCTTTAGCCACCCAAGCCCTTAAAATCAGTCCCGACCCCTTTGTCAAAGCCAACCTTGCCTTAGGAAGCATTGGCCAGGGGGGAAACCACCAAAAGCTTTCCGACACCCTTTATACCTTTCTTCTTCTTCGGAAAGGAAAGCTCATGTGGGATAGCTCGGGAAATCCCCTCTTCGAGGTGATCGCACCCTCCCAAATTTACCACATCCCTCAGGTGCCCCAATATCCCACTATGGTCGACCAGCTCACCCGTCTTGAAATTCTCGGGATGCTTGCCGCCCTTCGGTGTTCCAAAGCTGAAGAGGCGATCAAAGCCTTCCTCAAAGAAGACGCCTTGGGGGTGACCTACGCCGCCTCCACCACCCTTCTTGAAGAGGGGGGTGAAGAGGCGATCGAGATCCTCCGCGATCTCCTTCGAGAAAAGGACCAAAATATCCGGGTTCAGGCGGCCCTTGTTCTCGCCCTTTCTGGGGGAGAAACCGAGGCAGTCCAAATCCTTCATGAGGCTTATCCCACTGTCGACCGGGAAATGAAGATTAACATCCTGGGCGCCCTTGGCTACATCGGTGATAAGGCTTCGATCCCCTTCCTGATGGAGCTTTTAGAAGAACCCCACCAGGTACTCAAGGTCGTTGCAGCATCTGCGCTGATCCAGTGCGTTTACCATTAGGAGAAAAATGGATATTGATGAAGTGCAACGGCAACTAAAGTTTTATAAGATCGACGGGTGGCTTCTTTACGATTTTCATGGGAGCAATCCGTTGGCTCTTTCTGTTATGCAGATTCCTGAGCATGTGATGATGACACGCCGCTGCTTTTATTGGGTTCCCAGTGAAGGAGCCCCCTCCAAAATCGTCCATCAGATCGAGTCTCATAATTTAGACCACCTTCCCGGGGAGAAAAAGCTCTACTTTAGTTGGAAAGAGATGCACCGCGCCCTTCAAGAGACGTTGCGTGGAGTAAAGCGTGTAGCAATGGAATACTCTCCCAACCAAGAAATCCCCACGGTTTCCCTCGTTGATGGAGGGCTTATCGAGCTCGTGCGGGGATTTGGTCCCCAGGTGGTCAGCTCGGCCCCCTTCTTGCAAGCATTTACCTGTCTTTGGTCCAAGGAGGAGTATGCCCAACATAAAGAAGCTGCGATGGTCCTTGAAAATAGCGTTGAAAAAGCTTGGAAAGGGATTGCCAGTGGGAAGTTGACTGATGAATACCAGGTGCAGCAGTTTATTTTGAGGGAGTTTGAAAAAAATGGGTGTGAAACCGAAGGAGAACCCATTTGCGCGGTGAACAGTAACAGCGCCGATCCCCATTATACGCCGACGAAAAAAAGCTCCACCCTCATTCAGAAAGGAGACTTTGTTTTAATTGATCTGTGGTGCAAAAAAAGAGGGGGAGTCTTTGCTGACATTACCCGGGTAGGAGTATTTGGGAAGCCAACAGCGCGCCATGAAGAGATCTTTGCCATTGTGAGAGAGGGGCAGAAAAAAGGGACCGACCTCATTATCGAAAGGTACCAGGAAGGACAAGAGGTAAAGGGGGCTGAGGTGGACCACGTAGTGAGAGAGGTGATTGAAAAAAGGGGATATGGGAGCTACTTTACCCACCGGACGGGGCACAACATCCATACAACCAACCACGGGCCTGGGGCGAACCTTGATGGGATTGAGACCCATGATAATCGTCCACTGATTCCTCGCACCTGTTTTTCGATCGAGCCAGGGATCTACCTGCCAGGAGAGTTTGGGGTTCGACTAGAGTATGATGTCTATATTCACGAAGGAGGGGCTGTTGAGGTAACACTTCCTCCCCAAGAGAGCTTAAAGCCATTTTAGACACTCTTGCTGGAGTTTTTGATAGAGACTTTTCAATCCATTAGCCCGTCCTGGAGAAAGGGCGTCGAGAAGGGAAATTTCCTTAAGGAAGAGGGGAGGACACTGGGTGACGACTTCAGGAGGCTCCCCATTATAGACCTCGATAAGGAGAGAGGCGAGCCCTGCCGAAATAAGAGCGTCGGAGCTCGCCTGGAGCTTTAGATGGCCGTCGATGCAGTCCACCTTAAGGTAGAGAGTGCTTTGGCACCCCTTCACCCGATTTTCTTCCACCTGATCCTCTTTGGCAATCGAAGGAAGAGCGCGCCCCATTTCAATGACGTGGCTATACCGTTCTTCCCAAGTTTTAAGGGTAGAAAAAACTTTTTTAAGGCGAGCTTGTTTCTCTAGGCAAGATGACGTTCTCATAGGAGGGGATTTTACAAAGTTAGAAGATTGTTGTCTCCAAAAATTCTTTTTCTTTCGAATAATTCTTTTTTCCTATAGAATCGCGGGGATAGTGACTCTGACAAATTTTTACTGGTATTGAACAAGAGAATATATGCCGAAAGAAGATACGATTAAGTTAGAGGGGACCGTCGAGGAGCTCCTCCCGAATATGACCTTTAGGGTGACCCTCGAAAATGGGATGGTGGTCCTGGCCCACCTCTGTGGAAAGATGCGGATGCGGAATATCCGAGTCTTTGTGGGGGATGTTGTGAAGGTCGAGATGTCTCCTTATGATCTGTCCAAAGCGCGCATTATCTATAGACAAAGATAAATCTTTACAAGACTTTCCTAAATCTGTATAATGCCCTTAATTTAACAAATACGGAGACATCTTATGAAAGTTTTACCGAAATTTCCCCAGTGGATCAACTGGCAATCTATAGCAGTCGGTTCAGGAATCAATTGCTTGGGAATAGGTTTTCTCATTGAGACAAGAAATTTACACAAATCTAGGGGAAGCTCCGGACGCATGGCTGAAAGAGAAGCCGAATGTTGTCTATGTTCAAAAAAGGTCTTCATAGGTGGTGCCTTTGTTATTTCATCAGCCCTGTTAACTCTTTCTTTAGGGCGAGGAATTTGGAACTACTCAGCTGCCTGGCTAAACAAGCCCAAAACAGCTTAAAAAAGCATTACCAGCCCCTTTTTTCAAAGGGATTGGTAAGAAAAATTGATTTTTTTTAAGATTGTGGTTGCTTTTTTTTTAGAGGGTAGATAAGCTTGAATGCATTCGCTTGAGAACTATAAGTGCGCCTGGCCTTCCACATCTTTTTTCGAAAAGAGAAGGTTAAAGCCCTCGAGCTAAAAGTGCCCAGATAGCTCAGGGGTAGAGCATTTGCATGGTAAGCAAAAGGTCGTAGGTTCAATTCCTATTCTGGGCAGAAAAGCCTTAAGGTCTAAGAAGATCTTAAGAAGAAAGAAAACTAAACACATTTTAAGATTGGAGCCTAAGCGGAGGATACACTACAATGGCTAAGGAATCATTTCAAAGGACCAAACCCCACGTTAATATTGGGACCGTTGGTCACGTCGATCATGGAAAGACAACACTAACCGCAGCGATCACAAACTACCTGGCAAAAAAAGGTGGTGCTAAATTCCGTGATTACGCTTCGATTGACAACAGTCCCGAAGAGAAAGCGCGCGGGATTACCATTAACTCAAGTCACGTTGAGTACGAAACAGAGAAAAGACACTACGCCCACGTTGACTGCCCTGGACACGCCGACTATGTCAAGAACATGATCACCGGTGCTGCTCAGATGGATGGAGCGATCCTCGTCGTTGGCGCCACCGATGGACCGATGCCCCAGACAAAAGAGCACGTTCTTCTCGCAAAACAGGTCGGAGTTCCTTCAATCGTCGTCTTTCTGAATAAGATGGACCAAATCAGCAAGGGTGACGAAGAACTCGTTGAGCTCGTTGAGATGGAAATCGGCGAAATGCTCGAGGCACAAGGATATAAGGACTGCCCCATTATCCGCGGATCTGCCCTTAAGGCCCTTGAAGGGGATCCAGAGTGGGAAAAATGCATTGACGAGCTGATGGCTGCTGTCGATGAGAAGATCCCGACTCCTGAGCGTGAAGTAGACAAGCCTTTCCTCATGCCAGTGGAGGACGTTTTCTCGATCTCAGGTCGTGGAACCGTTGCAACCGGACGTGTTGAAAAAGGTATCATTAAGATTAATGATAAGATTCAGATTGTCGGTCTTCGCGAAACACGAGAAAGTGTTGCAACAGGACTCGAAATGTTCAACAAGCTTCTCGATGAAGCGCGTGCCGGAGAAAACGTCGGTGTCCTTCTTCGTGGAGTGGATAAAAAAGATATCGAGCGAGGAATGGTTCTCGCGGCTCCTGGAAGCTGTACCCCTCACACTAAGTTTAAAGGGACGGTTTATATCCTTAAGAAAGAAGAAGGTGGCCGTCACAAGCCCTTCTTCACTGGATATCGCCCACAGTTCTACGTCCGTACGACAGATGTGACTGGAACTGTCACCCTTCCTGAGGGAACTGAGATGGTGATGCCTGGAGATAACGTTGAGATTACAGGAGAACTTATTAGCCCTGTAGCAATGGAAGAAGGAATGCGTTTTGCCATCCGAGAAGGGGGTCGAACCATTGGTGCTGGAACAGTCTCTAAGATTATCCAGTAAAGCGTAAGGCAAAAAGAGATTCTCTCACGGGAGGATCTCTTTATTGTGGGTGTGTAGCTCAGCTGGTAGAGCAGCGATCTCCAAAGTCGCAGGTCGGGGGTTCGATCCCCTCCGCACTCGCTTAAAAAAGATTAGAAATCAATGAAGAAAAAGCCAGATATGACGGTTTCACAAAAGATAGAGCAGTTAGCAGCAGCCAAAGCCAAGAAGGGAAAGAAAAGGGGAAACTTCTTTCGCGAAATGAAAGAAGAAATGAAACGGGTTTCTTGGACCTCCAAGGAAGACCTAATGACCTTTGGAAAGGTTGTGGTTGGGGCCATTTTTGCTTTAGGACTCGGCATTTATCTGGTCGATTTATTTATCCGCCTAGTCCTAGATGGAATAGGTAACCTCGTGCGATTAATAGGAGTTTCAAGTTGAGTACAGAAGAAGGTCAGTGGTTTGTCATTCAAGTCATGTCGGGGCAAGAGAAAAAGGTAAAGAAGAATCTGGAAGAGAACCGCGCTTCAGCAGGGATGACCGAGCTCGTCCAGGAAGTGATTGTTCCCACAGAAAATGTAGCAGAAGTGAAGCGGGGAGAACAAAAGGTGACCGAAAAGCGCCTCTGGCCTGGCTATGCCCTCGTCAAGATGAAACTGACAGACGAGTCGTGGATCTATGTCAAAGAGACCAACGGAGTGATCGACTTTTTGGGAGGAGGAGAGCCCGCCCCCTTAAATAATGAAGAGGTCGCAACAATGCTTCAAGACCTCCAAGCTCGCAAAGGAGAAGTGGCTTACAAACATAAACTCAAAGTGGGCGATCATGTTAAGATCGTTGACGGGGTTTTTGTCAACTTCCTAGGCACGGTCCTTGAGGTGAGTCACGAAAAAGGGCGTTTGAGCGCAATGGTTTCGATTTTTGGTCGAGATACCCGGGTTGATGACCTTGAATTTTGGCAAGTGGAAGAAGTGCCTGCGGATGCAGAAGTAGAATAAGGAAAGATCATGGCAAAAAAGAAACTAGAAAAGAAAATTAAATTGCAGATCCCAGCAGGGAAGGCAAGCCCAGCGCCGCCGATTGGTCCAGCGCTTGGTTCGGCAGGGCTCAACATCATGGCTTTTTGCAAAGAGTTTAACGCAAAAACGCAAGATAAGGCAGGAGACATCCTTCCTGTCGAGATCGATGTTTATTCTGACAAGAGTTTTACATTCGTCACAAAGCAGCCTCCAATGGCCCGTCTCATTTTAAAAGAGCTTGGTATCGAAAAAGGGTCAGGCGTCCCCAATAGAGATAAAGTGGGGAAAATGACGAAAGAACAAGTTAAAAAAGTGGCTGATAAAAAACGTCCCGATCTTCGCGTTCACTCCGATGAAGCAGCGATGGAAGTTGTGATGGGAACAGCAAGGTCGATGGGAGTCGACATCGTAGAAAGGTAAAAGATATGGCAAAACGAAGTAAAAGATACAAAGAGGCTCAAAAGCTCCTAGAGCCAAACAAGAGCTATACCCTTGCTGAGGCGGTAGAAGTTTTAAAAAAAGCTCCCTTAGCAAAGTTTGATGAATCAGTAGAAGTAGCTCTCAAGGTAGGGGTCGACCCGAAAAAATCAGACCAACAGGTCCGCAGCACCGTCTTTCTCCCTCACGGAACAGGAAAGACCATCCGAGTGATTGTCTTGGCGAAAGGGGATAAAGCAAAAGAGGCCTTGGACGCTGGCGCCGATGAGGCGGGTGACAAGGAGCTCATTGAAAAGATCAAGGGAGGGTGGACCGATTTTGATGCGGTGATTGCCACCCCCGATATGATGCGTGAGGTTGGAAAGCTCGGAAAGGTCTTGGGACCTCGAGGGCTCATGCCTGCTCCAAAGGCAGGAACAGTAACCACCGATGTGAAAAAAGCGGTTGAAGATCTCAAGAAAGGAAAAATTGAGTTTAAAGTCGATAAAAGTGGCGTAATTAATAACTTTGTTGGTAAACTCTCCTTCTCTAAGGAAAATATCGTTGAGAATATTGAGTCCCTCCTGTCGGCCATTTCAAAATCGAAACCGGCAACCTCCAAGGGACAATTTATGCAATCTCTATTCATCTCCTCGACAATGGGAGCGGGATTTAAAATAGACTTAAACTCTATGGCTTTGGGTTAAAATATGCGAAAAGAAAAACAGTTTCTCTTAGATGAGATCAAAGAAAAATTAGATCAGTCATCCTCTTTTGTTCTTATGAGCTACCAAGGGATGGATCCTAACCTAACAGCAGACTTTAGAAGCTCGGTGATCCAGACCGGAGGACTCCTTTCTGTCGTTAAGAAGAGGGTCTTTCTAAAGGCAGCTGCAGAAGCGGGAATTGCAATCGATAAAGAGATGCTCAAAGGGCATATTGGTATCGTCTACTCTGGTGACGATGTCGCAGCAACCACAAAGGCTGTTTATACATTTAAAAAAGCAAATGACGAACTCCTGGATGTCCTCGGAGGCCTTTTTGAGGGAAAAATCTGCTCCCCTAAAGACCTCAAAGAGATTTCGGAGCTCCCTTCGATGGAAGAGATGAGAGCTCAGTTCGTAGGAGTTCTAGAAGCGCCCCTTTCTGGCCTCGTTTCCATTATGGAGGCGGTACAGTCTGGCGTCGTCAGCTGCATGGACCAAAAGGTTCAAAAAGAAGAATCACAACAATAAACTTGAGGAAAAAACGTGGCAAAACAAGAAGCAAATATTGAAACACTAGTAGATACGTTAAGTGGACTTTCTGTTTTAGATCTCTCTAAGCTGAAAAAACTTCTCGAAGAAAAGTGGGATGTTACAGCTGCTGCTGGAGCCCCCGTCATGATGGCTGCTCCTGCTGCAGGAGGAGATGCTGAGGCTGCTGAAGAAGCAACAGACTTTCAAGTCATCTTAGAGGAAGTTCCTGCTGACAAGAAAATCGCAGCGATTAAAGTGGTTCGAGAGGTAACTGGACTTGGCCTTAAAGAAGCGAAAGAACTTGTTGAAGGAGCTCCAAAAGCCGTTAAGGATAGCGCTCCAAAAGCAGAAGCTGAAGAGATCAAGAAAAAGTTTACCGACGCAGGTGCAAAGGTTGCACTCAAGGGTGTTTAAAAACTGCTTAAGAAATGACTGAGTGATTAACAGAACCCTCCAGAGGGAGGGTTCTGCTTTCTCGCATTTGGATTAAATAGCCCTGAAGGGTAAACGTATCAACACTTTATGGAGGCATTTCCATGCTAAAAAGACCCCCGCAGCGGGTGAGCTTTAAAAACCGCGAAGAGATTATTGATCTTCCGAACCTAATCGAGATTCAGGTTAAATCCTTCCGTCAGTTTTTCCAAGAGGATAAGCTGCCTCATGAGCGGGAGAACATGGGACTTGAGGAAGTCTTTCGAGAGATTTTCCCAATCAAATCCTATGACGAAAAAACGGCTTTAGAATACCTCTCCTACAACCTAGGAGTCCCCAAATACTCTCCCGAAGAGTGTATTCGGCGGGGTGTCACCTACAACGTCACCCTGAAGGTAAAGTTCCGCCTCACCGACGAGACAGGAATCAAGGAGGAAGAGGTCTACATGGGAACCATGCCGGTCATGACCGATCAGGGAACCTTTGTCATCAATGGCGCGGAGCGGGTGATTGTCTCTCAGCTCCACCGCTCTCCAGGGGTCTCTTTCGAGCAGGTCAAACACCCCAAAGGAAACGTTCTTTACTCTTTCCGCATCATCCCTTACCGCGGAAGTTGGCTAGAAGCCTCTTTTGATATCAATGACCTCATCTATGTCTATGTCGACCGGAAGAAAAGACGGCGGAAGGTTTTAGCCACCTCCTTCATCCGTACCCTCGGCTACTCCTCCGATGCCGATATCATTGAAGAGTTTTTCAATACCTACCGGGTAAAGATCAAATCAGACAAAGATTTCCCCAAGCTTGTGGGTAAGATCCTTGCTGAAGATATCCTTGACGAAGAGACGGGAGTTGTCTTTGGAAAGGCCTCTGAAAAACTAACGACAGCAATGCTCAAGCGGATGTTTGATGCGGGAGTGGGCGCTGTCCGTATTGCTGAAGATGCCGATGAGACAAGCCCTATCATCAAAATGCTTGCCAAGGATCCCACCGATTCGTATGAGTCGGCTCTTAAAGACTTTTACCGGAAGATCCGTCCCGGTGAGCCTGCAACCCTATCGAATGCACGCTCGACAATCATGCGCCTTTTCTTCGACCCCAAACGGTACAACTTAGGACGGGTCGGTCGCTACAAGCTCAATAAGAAAATTGGGCGGGAGACCACCGATGAAGGGCTAGAGGTTGTCACCTTGAAAAAGGAAGACATCGTTGATGCGCTAAAATATCTTATTCAGCTCAAGCAAGGAAATGAAGATGTCCATATCGACGATATCGATCACCTAGGGAACCGACGTGTCCGTTCCGTAGGCGAATTGATTCAAAATCAGTGTCGGATTGGCCTCGCGCGGATGGAGAAAATCATCAAAGAGCGGATGAACCTCTTTGACTTTTCTTCTGACACCCTAACCCCTGGAAAATTAGTTTCTGCAAAGGGGCTTGCTGGAGTTCTCAAAGACTTCTTTGGCCGCTCGCAGCTCTCCCAATTTATGGATCAAACCAACCCGATTGCAGAGCTGACTCATAAGCGGCGTCTCTCCTCACTGGGGCCTGGTGGTCTAAATAGAGAGCGTGCCGGTTTTGAGGTGCGTGACGTTCACTCCAGCCACTACGGACGGGTTTGCCCTATTGAAACCCCTGAAGGGCCCAATATTGGTCTGATCACCTCCCTTTCTTCCTTTGCGAAGATCAACGAGTTTGGATTCATCGAAACCCCCTACCGAATCGTAAGAGACGGAGTGGTTACCGAAGAGATCGAATATATGACTGCCGATCTTGAAGAAAAATGTGTGATCGCGCAGGCTTCTGCAGTTCTCGATGAACACAATATGTTCAAAGAGGAGATCGTCTGGGCCCGCTACCGCGCTGAACCCCTCAAGATCGAAGCAGACAAAGTAACCCATATGGATGTCTCCTCGAAACAACTTGTTTCGGTGGTGACAGGGCTGATTCCCTTCCTCGAGCATGATGATGCGAACCGAGCTCTTATGGGGTCGAATATGCAACGGCAAGCAGTCCCCCTTCTGAAGACCGACGCTCCTTTGGTAGGAACCGGTCTAGAAAAACGGACAGCGCGTGACTCAGGAGCAGTTGTCCTTGCTGAAGAAGATGGTGTTGTCGAGTTTGTGGATGGTTACAAAATCGTTATCGCCTCTAAGGCAAACCGCATGAGCAAAAAGACCTATCTTCTCAAGAAGTTTATGCGCTCCAATGCAGGCACCTCGATCAACCAAACCCCCCTTTGTAACGTGGGAGATGAGATCACCGCAGGAGATATTCTTGCAGATGGCCCCGCAACCGATAAAGGAGAGGTCGCTCTCGGTAAAAACGTTCTCGTGGCATTCATGCCTTGGTGTGGATACAACTACGAGGATGCGATCATCATGTCGGAGAAGCTGATCAAAGAAGATGCTTACACCTCCGTCTATCTCGAAGAGTTTGAACTCACCGCACGTGATACCAAGCTCGGTAAAGAGGAGATCACCCGCGATATTCCTAACGTGTCGGAAGAGGCTCTAGCTGATCTTGGTGAAGATGGGATTATCCGAATCGGTGCCGAAGTCAAGCCTGGCGATATCCTTGTAGGAAAGATCACCCCTAAATCGGAGACAGAACTTTCTCCTGAAGAACGCCTCTTGCGGGCGATCTTTGGAGAAAAAGCAGCAGACGTCAAGGATGCATCGTTAACCGCTCCTCCAGGAACGGAAGGGGTCGTTCAAGATGTCAAAGTCTTTAGCCGAAGCGAAAAGCTTTCGAAAACCGATGATGAACAGGTCGAAGTCGCCACCCGCGTCAAAGACATCCACCGAGAGTTTAAGGAAAAAGAGACCGATCTCTTGATGCAGTTCCATGAGAAATTAGGGGCTCTCCTCCTTGGAGATGAAGCTCCCGATGCGATCATGCATCGGATCACAGGAGATGTTATCATCAATCAAGGGGAGAAGATCACCCAGGATATGCTCGAGACTCTCGAAGCGGAAAATCCCGATCATCTCATCCTCCCTCAAAATGACACCTACGAAGTCCTTCGAAAAATCCTTCGGGAACATGGAAAGGCCGTCGAACATCTCCATATGGAACACAAGTCAGAGATCGAATATCTCCGCAAAGGAGACGCTGAGCTTGATCCAGGTGTCATCCGCCAGGTAAAAGTCTATATTGCGACCAAGCGGAAATTACAAGTCGGAGATAAGATGGCAGGACGGCACGGAAACAAAGGGGTTGTTTCCAATATCGTTCCTGAGGCCGACATGCCTTATCTTCCCGATGGACAAACCATTGAAATCATCCTTAACCCTCTAGGGGTTCCCTCTCGAATGAACATGGGACAGCTCCTAGAGACTCACTTAGGGCTTGTTGCAAGGAAAGCAGGCATCTATGTGAAGAGTCCTGTCTTCGAGGGTTTCCCCGAAGAGCGGATTTGGGAGATGATGAAAGAGTTTGGTTATCCTGAAACAGGAAAAAATTATCTCTACGATGGACGGACAGGAGAGCGCTTTGATAACCCCGTGGTTGTCGGCTACATCTACATGCTCAAGCTCTCCCACCTCGTTGCCGATAAGATTCATGCGCGAGCGATTGGTCCCTACTCCCTTGTCACCCAGCAGCCGCTCGGTGGTAAGGCGCAGATGGGAGGACAACGCTTCGGGGAGATGGAGGTCTGGGCCCTTATGGCTTATGGCGCCGCCCACCTTCTTCAGGAAATGCTCACCGTGAAATCGGATGACGTTTCTGGAAGAACCCTTATCTATGAGTCGATCGTCAAAGGGAATAACATCCTGAGAGCGGGAACGCCCGAGTCGTTCAACGTCCTCGTAAAAGAGATGCAAGGTTTAGGTCTTGATGTCCGCCCTGAACGCGCAGAAGAAGAAGAATTTTAAGGAGCTCCTTGGAGTAATTGCATGCAAGAAGATGAATTTAATGATTCTCAATTTGACAAACTAACGATTAAGATCGCATCCGATGATGTGGTCCGCAACGAATGGTCAAGAGGTGAGATCAAAAAACCTGAAACGATTAACTACCGAACGTTTAAGCCCGAAAAGGGGGGACTGTTCTGTGAGAAGATCTTTGGACCGACCCGCGACTGGGAATGTGCGTGTGGAAAGTACAAAAAGATTAAGCACAAAGGAATCGTCTGCGACCGTTGCGGCGTTGAAGTCACCCTCTCAAAGGTTCGCCGCGAACGGATGGCCCATATCGAGCTGGCCGTTCCCGTTGTTCACATCTGGTTTTTCAAAACGCAGCCCTCACGCATTGGAAACATCCTCGGGATGTCGGTTTCCGATCTTGAGCGGGTGATCTACTACGAAGAGTATGTGGTCACCGATCCCGGCGAGACAACTTTAGAAGTAAAACAACTCCTAAACGACCATGAATTCCGCGAAGCGCAGGAAAAGTGGGGCCAGGGCGCCTTTAAAGTGAACATGGGGGGAGATGCCATCCGCGAACTTCTTGAAAAAGAAGACCTTGTCGCTGTAATGGCAGAGCTTAAAGAAAAGCTCCGCAAAACCCGTTCGATGCAGGCGCGGATGAAACTGGCAAAGCGGCTCAAAATCGTTGAGAACTTTGCCTCTTCTCCCAACAATCCCGACTGGATGGTGATCTCTTGCGTCCCCGTGATCCCCCCTGATTTAAGACCCCTTGTTCCTCTTGATGGAGGGCGGTTTGCCACCTCTGACTTAAACGATCTTTATCGCCGCGTTATCAACCGGAATAACCGTTTAAAATCGATCTTAAAGCTTAAGACCCCGGATGTGATCATCCGGAACGAAAAACGAATGCTTCAAGAAGCGGTTGATGCTCTCTTTGATAACGGGCGGCATGGCCATCCTGTTATGGGAGCAGGAAATCGTCCCCTAAAAGCCCTTTCTGAAATGCTTAAAGGAAAACAGGGTCGTTTCCGTCAAAACCTTTTGGGTAAACGGGTCGACTACTCAGGCCGCTCTGTCATTATCGTGGGTCCTGAGCTCAAATTTAACCAGTGTGGTCTTCCGAAAAAGATGGCTCTCGAACTTTTCGAACCCTTCATCGTGAAGCGGCTTAAAAGTCGGGGACTCGTCTATACGATCCGCTCTGCAAAGAAGATGATCCAAAGAGGAGACCCCGAAGTGTGGGATGTTCTCGAGGAGATCATTAAGGGGCATCCGGTTCTTCTGAACCGAGCGCCAACCCTCCATAGACTCGGAATTCAGGCCTTTGAGCCCGTTCTGATCGAAGGAAAAGCGATCCGGATCCACCCCCTCGTTTGTAGCGCTTTTAACGCCGACTTTGACGGGGATCAGATGGCCGTTCACGTGCCGCTCTCGGTCGAAGCGCAACTCGAAGCCAAGCTGCTGATGATGGCGCCCGATAACATCTTCTTGCCTTCCTCCGGAAAACCGGCTGCCGTGCCGTCCCAAGATATGATTTTGGGGCTTTACTACCTCATGCACGATCCGATCTACTTCCCCGAAGAGCATGGGAAGCCAGTCAAAATTTTTGGATCGTCCGAAGAGGTGCTCCACGCCCTTTATGGCTCGGGAAGCTATAACTGGTACGAAAAAGGTGGAAGCAAAGAGGGACGTTTTGACGACTACGGTTTAGGTCTTCATATTCATGAAAAGATCAAACTCCGCCTAGAGTCAGGAATCATTGAAACGACTCCAGGACGGGTTGTTTTCAATATGATCGTTCCCAAAGAGCTTGGTTTCCAAAACTACGCCCTTCGGAAAAAGAAGATGAGCGAGCTCGTCTTAAGCACCTACAAAAGTGTAGGTCTTGAGATGTGTGTCCGCTTCCTCGATAGTTTGAAAAGGCTTGGTTTTGCCCATGCGACAAAAGCAGCCCTTTCGATGGGAGTGAAAGACATTGCGATCCCTGAAGACAAGCAAAAAATCCTGATCGAAACCCAGAAAAAAGTCGCTATTGTCATTAAGCAGTACGAAGATGGGGTGATCACCGAAGGAGAGCGTCACTCAAAGATCATTAGCATCTGGACTGAAGTTTCAGAACTGCTCGCTGATGAATTCTTCAAGATGATCTCTGAGCCTGAAGGGACCTTACTCAATCCTCTCTATCTAATGATGGATTCAGGAGCGCGAGGAAACAAATCGCAAGGTAAACAGCTTGGAGCCCTCCGAGGTCTGATGGCAAAGCCTTCTGGTGAGATTATCGAGTCTCCGATTACGGCCAACTTCCGCGAAGGTTTGAGCGTTCTCGAGTTCTTTATTTCATCGCACGGTGCCCGTAAAGGTCTTGCTGATACAGCTCTGAAGACAGCCGACTCTGGATACCTCACCCGTCGTCTTGTCGACGTTGCCCAAGATGTCCTTGTTACCGAGGATGACTGTGGAACCCTCAACGGGATCGAAGTGTCAGCCATTAAGCAAGGGCAAGAAGAGCTCCTTCCCATCAAAGACCGTCTCTATAGCCGAAGCGTCTGTGAAGATATCCACATGCCAGGAGACCAAAAGACGATCCTTGCAAAAGGGGGAGACATCTTAACCGCCAAACAAGCCGAAGCGATCGATGATGCCGGGATTGAAACGGTCAAAATCCGCTCAGCTCTGACTTGCGAAGCGCGCCGAGGCGTTTGTGCCCGCTGCTACGGAACCAACCTTGCCAACGGGCGAAAAGTGGCCCTCGGAGAAGCTGTCGGTGTCATTGCCGCTCAGTCGATTGGAGAGCCCGGTACGCAGCTGACGATGCGGACCTTCCACTTAGGAGGAATTGCATCAGCCCACGCCACCCCCGATATGATTGCAGAAAAAGAGGGGATTGTTATCTATACCGATCTCCGTACCGTCCGCAATAGAGAGGGGAAGTGGCTTGCCCTTAACAAAAATGGTTTTGTCCACATCGTCAAAGACGAAGGGCGGACCCTTGAAGAGTACAAAAAACTCCTGAGCACCAAATCGATCGAGCCCCTTCAAACCTTCACCATCGAGCTGGGCGCACAGATCCACCTCGAAGATGGAAGCAAGGTGAAGAAAAAATCTCGTGTCGGCCTTTGGGAGCAACACAACATTCCGATTATCTGTGAAAAACCAGGATTTGTGAAGTATGAAGACCTCGTTGAAGGGATCTCAGTCCTCCGTGATGTGAACAAGCAAACCGGTCAGACCGAGCTTGTTGTTCGTCAACACCGGGGAGAGCTCCATCCTCAGATCATGATTTATGCCGACAAAGCCTTTGAAGAGCTTATTGGGACCTATGCGATCCCCTCTGGGGCGATCATCTCCGTTGCTGAAGGAAATGAGGTCCATGCAGGAGATCTCCTTGCCCGTCTTCCTCGTGGCGCGATCAAGACAAAGGATATCACCGGAGGTCTTCCACGAGTCGCTGAGCTTGTCGAAGCCCGACGTCCTCGCGACGCCGCCGAAATTGCTAAACTCGATGGAGTCGTTGACTTCAAAGGGGTCCAAAAAAGTAAGCGGATCGTTGTTGTTAAAGATGAAGATACCGGAATGGAAGAAGAGCATCTCATTCCCCTTACCAAACACCTTATTGTCCAACGGGGCGACATGGTGGTCAAGGGGCAGCAGCTCACCGACGGCCTTGTCGTTCCCCAAGAGATCCTTGAGATCTGTGGGGTGCGCGAGCTTCAAAAGTATCTTGTGAACCAGGTCCAAGAGGTCTACCGCCTTCAAGGGGTCGACATCAACGACAAACACATCGAGATTATCGTCCGTCAAATGCTCCAGAAGGTACGGATCACCGATCCTGGCGATACCACCTTCCTCTATGGAGAAAATGTGGGCAAAAAGATCTTCCACGAGCAGAACACCAAGGTGATCGAAGAGGGAGGAAAGCCAGCGCAAGCAGCTCCCGTCCTCCTCGGTATTACCAAGGCCTCGCTCGGCACCGAGTCATTCGTTTCGGCCTCAGCCTTTATGGAGACGACCCGCGTTCTTGCCGACGCTGCCTGCGAAGGAAAGACCGACTACCTTCTCGACTTTAAGGCCAACCTCATCATGGGGCACATGATCCCAGGAGGAACCGGCTTCCACGACTACGAGAAGCGAGTCAAGAAGCTCGTTGATGTTGAAGAAGAGGATATCCTCGACTTTGCTTTCTCCGACTACTTGCCTCCGGAAAGCCCTGCTCCAAGTGCATAACTAAAGGGGCCGCTATTAGCGGCCCTTTTTTAATTTGTAAGGAAGTCTATATGGAATTCTTAGAACCATTTTTGACTAAAAAGCTGATTGCAACCGTTGTGCTTGTTATTCTCCTATGGGGATGCCGCTATTTCATCGCTAGGTATATCCGTCGTTCTCAAAGGAGATGGTCTTCTCAAAAGAGGCTAAAGTGGATTAGTTCGACCCGGTCATTTGTTTTTGTCCTCATGCTCCTTAGCGTGATTCTCCTTTGGGGAGAAGCCATCCAAGGCTTTGCCGTATCGATTTTCGCCATCGTCTTTGCTATGGTTTTCTCCGTAAAGGAAACGTTGATGTGTTTGAATGGCTCCATCGTTCGACTGCGGGGAAAATTCTTTGATATTGGAGATCGGATCGAAATTGAAGGGATCCGAGGAGATGTCATCGACTCCACCTTCTTATCCACGACGGTTGAAGAGGTAGGAAAGGGTCCCAATAACCATCTTTATACAGGAAGACAAATCTCTTTTCCCAATAGCTTATTCCTATCTCACTCTGTAATCAACGAATCTTTTTTAGGGAACGAGTCGGTCTTGCGGATGGAAATTCCTCTCGAAAAAGAAGAGGACTGGAAAAGGGGGCAAGAGACTTTACTAAAGATCGCGGAAGAAAGGGGCGCCCCTTACTTGGAACGTTCCCGCAGAAGGATGGTTGCAATTGCGAAAAACCGAGGGATCGAGCTCCCTTCCGCCGATCCTCAAGTGACTCTTTCTCACCCAGAACCCACTCGCATTATCTTGCACCTTCAAATGGTCATCCCTTCCCGTTTCAGCCAGCAGTTAGAGCAAGCGATCCTCACCCAGTTTCTAGAGAGCTTCCACTCGGAAGGCCCTCTTGAGCAGCTTATGGATCAGGTCGGTGGCACGTCTGAGGAAGAGGAGTAAAAAAGGGGTGCGAACGCACCCCTTTTTTAGAGTTTGCGAGCAAAAGACTCGTTAGTCGTTAACAATGTGATCGGAAGCACATTCTCTACGCCCCAGTTTGCCTCTGTAGACACCGCGCAGAAGGAGCAGTCATTGTCTTCTGCAAACTTTTTTACCCCTTCTAACCTTGCTTTTGCCTCTTCATCGCCAAGAAGTTTATCAAGATTCGTTCCGACGATGGCAATGCGCTCTTTGTGACCTTCATTACCTGGGCATGCTGTTTTCTCAATAAACGCTCTAGCTTTTGCAAATTGTCCATAAAATGGGGCAGATAAATCAAAAGGGAATAGTGCAAATGGGCTTGCTTCGGAGGGGAAGTTTTCTTTCCCAGCCTTTATGTAATGCTCCACGAATTCAAGCTGAATGTTCTTTTTGCGACCCTTTCTTGATGAGTAAGAAATAGAACTAGACATATAGTTGAGGCGTGTCTGCGATTTATTCCTTTCTGTATTTGTCGGGCAGAGGAATTGTTCAAGTTCAATCGCAGCCTGATTAGGAGATGATAGAGAAAAAGCGAGCTGCCACACAGGGCCTTGACCACCCTTTTCAGATAATAATTCAATTTTGGGATCAGATGGGATTGGGGTTCCATAACCATTGGGATAAAGCTTGTCCATCATCGCGTTAACTTTAGCCCGCAGAGGATAAGCTTCCAAGGCGATTTGGCTTAAATCACATCGCTTTAAGGTAACGGTCCTCCCCCCCTCACAGGTAATGTGTCGGCCACCAAAAAAAGATTTAACCCAACTTAGGGACTTCACCTGCCCAAGTTGCCGTCCTTTATAGTAGGCACTAACCAAAGGGCCTTCTTTTTTATAAATTATATGCATTTTATTTATTATAAATTATTTGTTATATAATAATTATAACATAATAATCATTTAAAAATAAAGGAATATAATTCTATTTGTTAAGCAGTTAATTGTAAACAACTTATATTGAAATAATAAGAGCAGCGCTCAGAGATAAAAGGGCTGCAACTAGCAGCCCTTTTTAGAACCTGCGAGCAAAATATTTGTTAGTCGTTAACAATGTGATTGGAAGCACATTCTCTAAGCCCCAGTTTGCCTTTGTAGAAACTGCGCAAAAAGAGCAACCACTCTCTTCCGCAAATGCTGCTAACATATCTAACTTGAGTTCTGCCCTTTCATCCTTAAGAAGTTTATCAAGGTTTGTTCCAACAATAACGATCCGTTCTTTGCGACCTCTGTTACCCTCGAATGTTGCATCTTTGATAAACATTTTAGCTCTTTTGAAATGGCTGCAAGCCAATGAAGGTGAAGCAGACAAATCGAAAGGAAGCATTGCAAATGGGCTTGCTTCGGGCCGACAGGTTTCCCCCATAGTCGTCTTAATATGTTCCACAAATGCAAGCGAGCGATCCCATTTGTGGCCTCCTTTTGATGAGAAAGAAATATGGCCGTACCTAATCCCGGACGAAGAGCTATTTGGGCAAAAGTGTTTTTCAAGTTCCTCCGCAGCCTCATTCTCTAGATTCAAGATCGATAGAGAAACAGCGACTTGTATCGTAGGTATTGTAATCTCACCATCAGTTAGTTCAATTTTAGGATCAAATGGGACAGGAGTTCCATAGCCGTTAGGATAAAAATTGTTCATCATTTTGTCCACTTCAGCCCACAGAGGGTTCGCAGTTTTATAAGCTTCTAAGGCAGCGGTGACTTGCTTCAAGTCACGGTTCTTTAAGGTAACCGTACTCCCATCCTCACAGGTAACCGTTTGCGTATTTAGATTAAGATATCTTGCATCGTAAAAAAAAGATTTAACCCAACTCAGGGGCTCCATCTGTCCAAGTTGCTGTCCGTTACAATAGGCACCAACCTGATCACCTTCTCTTCTGTATATTATATTGTTATTAATCATTTTATTCTCCAGTAATGGTTTTATCAGATAAAATTATAACATGTATGGTTTTTAAAGATCAAGAAAACATTTTATTTGTTAAGCAATTAACTACAAGCAATTTAAGCGTCTAGTAGCTGGCAACGACGGAGAAATTGAAGTGGACCCCAGGGGGTTGGACGATCTGCCGATCGATGTGGCGATGGAGGGGGTACCCCATATCAACGCGGGCGTTGATATGGTAGCTATACTGATAGCGGACCCCTAGACCAGTGCTGAGAAGGTAGCGGTAATTCCGCTCACCGGGGACCGCTTCATGATTGACCCCAAACCCATAGTCGAGAAAGGCGAGGAACTGGAGAATATCCCGGTTGGGATTCTCCTTGGAGTGCTGGGTAAGAGGATGGAGCGGAGGGGTGCGCACTTCTGAAGAGAGGAGGAGGCCATTATCGGTATTGAGGATCCGCTCCTCATACCCTCGGATGGTGTAAAGGCCACCTAGACCAAACTGTTCGCTTGAGAGGAGGTTATTACTTGCCACCTGAAACTCTGACTTGATGAGCGCTTGAAATTTGCGGGGGAGCTTGAAGACGGGGGTAAAAGCGCCTCGCGCGTAGGTATAGTGGGCTTTGGCTCCTGGTCTTAAGCTCCCATAGTCGCTACTGCTTTGGTGAGCAAAGATATCGCCTGGGGAGATGAACCATTCGAACTGAAAGGACATGTCTGCGACGGGGTTTTCGAGGCTTCCGTTGTAGCCGAGCATTGCCTGGGTGATCATCGCTCGGTTACCGAGGATGGGAACGGCAGCAAGGACGAGGTTGATATTGGTCTCTTTGTAATCGAGCCCCCACTGGAACTCATGGTTATAGGATCCCCGCCCAGTAAGGGGAATAACGTAGCGAAGACTCCCTTGCCACGCGTTGCCCGAGCTTGTCATGTCGGTGAGGGGAACGATCGCTTTGATTCCCGAATAGCCCCCATAAAGGTTGATGATGTGACGCCAAGGGAGGGGAATAATGTACTGCCCGGTGTGGGCAAAAAAACGGCCAAAGTTAGTGCTAACGGTATATTGATAGGTGAGTCTTTGGTCAAGATGAAAGAGGTTTCCAAAATTGACGCCGACAAAAAAGCGGTTCCGCCCCGTCGACTCGATTCCGGTGTTGTCAGTGCCGATGAAGAGGCGGTAGGGAAAATCATCTTTAGTCATGAAACGGATATCGGTTGTCCCCTCCTCTTCGCCAGGATCGAGGAGGAGAACCGTCTCTCGAAAGGGGTTCCGGTTGAGCCAAATCAGATCTTGTTGGACGAGGTTGGCATCATAAGTGTCGCCTGGTTTTTGCCGAACCCCTTTTTCCAGCTGCTTGGTGGGGGTGTGCTTATTCCCTACATGTTCGATTTTTCCAATGCGACTTTCCACCACCCTCACTTCAATGACTCCACCGGAGATCTTTTGTTCGGGGGTATAGACAATGACGAGGGGATGATCATTTGCCTTAAAATAGTCGATAATGCTTTTTTCGATTTGGACGATGAGCTCTTTATTGATTTCTTTCCCAAGAAAATCTTCGGCTAATGTTGTTTTAAGCGCTTGTGGATTTCCCGGTGGCGTAAAGTTATGAAAGTGGATGCCGTGCGCTCCTTGAAACGGTTTTTCCTTGGGACTTCCGTTTAAGAGAATTCCCTGAAGGCAGGTGGTTTTTCCCCACAAGGAGAAGGCAAAAAGGGTGAGAAGCAGAGCAATAAAACGCATTCCCCCACATTATAAGATCTTTGAAAAAAAGGCTAGTGTGTTGCCGTAAGAGTTCTTCTGGAAAATTACGCCCAGATTTTTTGGACCTGTAAGGAGCGGAGATCGATGGAAGCTTAGGTTCTGTTGAGAAAGTTGCTTTCCCCAGATTTTGCGATGATTTTCGAGAAAAAATCGAAAGATGGGGGAATGGACTTTTTCAACAGCCCCAAAAGATGGGTTAATTTTCCGAGTAACTTTTGCGACAACACACTACTCCTTCCAGAAGCGGTAGCGAGGAATATAGGGAGGCAGCTTGGTAGAACTGATTGCATTGGGAGTACAGACACCCCCCTTTTCATCCTCTTCTTCGCAGAGACGACTCTCTACTTTTAAAGGATAGTACCAGGCAAGGATAGGGTCCGCTTTTCCAAAATCGTCAAGGATATAGAAAAGCTCATTAAAAGCTTCAAATCCTCTTGTGGCGATGAAGAGCTGCGCAGTGCTGGGTAGGGGAGCCGCCGCACCATCTTTATAGAAAATGGTAAAGGGACTTCCTCCAAAAGAGCTCGGGAAGTAGGTCTCCCACTGCTCGGTGGCGCTGTCGACAAAAAGGGTTCCTGGAGTGAAGGTGGTTCCATTTACATTAGAGATTCCAGAGATCAAGTTTTGGCTCCGTTTAGCGGTAAATATCCGTAGGGGGCCAGCGCCGAGGCGGCCGACACTTCCTGTAGCAGAAAGCTCAAAAAGGCCTGGGCCAATCCCCGGGCTTGTGGGGAAGTCATTATCGACAACGAGGGTCAAACTACCAGTTCCAAGATTTTCGATCCGGCCAAAAGTATCGACCTCAATATTTTCTCCCGCCCGCACAAGGAGAGTTCCTGTCGTGTTTTCGATAAACCCTTCTTCGGTCGCTGAGATTCCAATGAGGTTAATGTCCCGCCCGGCAAGGTAGCTTCCTGAGCTTGAGGAACTGATAAAAGCGCTCCCTGCCGCCGTTCCGGTGAGGTTAATATCGCGGGAGACATTCATGGTGACAGTCCCTCCTGAAGAAGTTATGGAAGCATCATCCAGAACATTGACATCTCTTGCGATCGAACCGGTTAAGGCACCTACTGAACTGATGAAGCTAGCACTTCCAACAAAAAGACTACCCGATGTGGTGGTAATGCTCGATGTTCCCATGCCGCTATTGCGGATAAAACCACCACTCGTTGCGGTAATGATTCCTCCACGGACACTTAAAGTGCCGTCACTTCCCCCTGCATTTTCAATGTGGGTGAGGTCAGGGAGGGTGATGGTTCCTCCAGCAGTGACCGAAAGGTTACCGGTGGTCGCTTCGATAAAGGCTTCAGGGGTCCCAGCAACGGTGGGGGTAATGTCTCCGGTCACATTGATCGTCACATTTTTTGAGGCGGTGGTGCTTGTTCCATTGATCACTCGCGCTTCGGCTAAAGCTCCCGTTCCCGCATTGATCAAAAGATCGCCACCCACTGTCATCGTAAGGGCGGTGCTTGAAACACTGTTTGTGGAAAAGGCGCCGATGAGGGCATCGGTTTCGGCCGCTGTTCCTGCTGTCATTGTCAGATCCCCTGAAGTTTGAACATCGACAAGAGAGATATTTGCGATGCTGGGATGGTCGACGTCATTGAGCATGTAGACCCCAATAGAGACAGGGCCAGAGGTGCTTCCCGTCATCGTAAGGGTCGTGTCGCTAATCGCTTGAACAACAGAAGAAGAGCCAATTGTTACCGGATTGGTTCCCCCTCCTTGAGCAACGGCGAAAAAGCCAATACCAGCAAAACAGTCGACTGTTGTTCCCCCGGTTAGGGTGATGTCATTCGCTTGCACGCGGATCTCCCCTGTGTAGGAGTCAATCGCATTGCTGTCCCGTCCTCCATGGCCAAAAAGGGCATAAGAAGTGGCATCTCCTCCACCAGTCAGGGTGAGCGATCCTGTAATGGGAGCCACACTTCCCGCTGCACTGCCCCGAATATCTCCTGTAAATGACGTTGCCGATGATGTTGAGACGCGAGCATGGCCAATCTGCGCAAATTTAACACTCGATGGACCAGCCGGCCCTCCTGTTAATGTTACATCTCTTCCCACTGAGTGGAAAATAATGTCTCCGCTATAGGTGCCTACGGTGGCAAAGCCATGACCGATCATCGCCACGCAGCTCGCATTCGTCCCTCCCGTTACATTAATGTCTCGCCCAATGGTTAGTTCGATATCACTACTAACAGAGGCTGCTGAAAACCCAATTTGGGATCGGTCACTAGAGGTGGCCCCCGCCACGACATTCAGATCTCGAATCGTTGTAACGCTGACCGTTCCCGACGCGGTTCCTACCTGCGCAAGCGATATTCCGGGACCGATATTCACATCATTTCCCGCGCTCAGGGTTATATTTCCCGAACCAGTATTGAAAACCCGGGAGGTAATCGTAATGTCGGTCCCTGCATTGATGGTTGTGTTTGCACCCGTTACGTTTGTACTATTGGTTGTTCCTATCCCTATTAGGACATCGCCACTGGTTGCTGTGATATTCACATTATCCATATTAGTGGTTGTAAAGGGCTCCGAGCACCGGTACTCACTAGCTGCAGTAAAGGAAAGGGTCGTCCCATTATTAGCAATCACATCGGCCGCTGTATTCGTAATGTCGATATCTCGTCCAGCGCTCACCGTTACCGTCGTGGTGTTATCGGGCTCAAAATCGCTGTTAAGATCAAAATCTCTTCCGGCCGTCACCGTGCAGGAGTTAAAGTTATTGATGTCGATTTGACTGTTGATCACCACGTCGCGGGTAGCGGTGAGGTTAAGGTCGGTTGCATTGATTGTCGTATTGTTAAAGAGGTTAGTTCCCCCTTGGTTGATCAGGTCATTTCCAGCGCTCAAGGTTACTGTGGAAGGGTTCGATGCGGTGACCCCCGAATCGACCAAAAAATCTCCCGTTGTCGTCGATAGGGTAGCCGTATCCCACCCATGAAAGGTCATGAAGTTGTTATGATTAAAGTCGACAGCTGCAGTGACACTCAGAGTCGTTCCCCCTGTAAAGGTGATGTCATTGGTGATCGTCACGTCATTGCCGGCAGTAATAGTGCAAACCTCTGCGGTGATCGAGTTAGTTCCTCCACCTTGGCTGATCACATCGTTATCTGCGGCGATCGTCAAAGTGGAACCTGAAGCATTGATTGCATTGTCGAGCAAAATATCGACATCGGCATCGAGGCTGATACTTTGAAGATTTGTTCCAGTGAGGGCACTTGTTAAGAGGATGTCATTTCCTGCAGTTAAGGTGAGGGTCGATGTCCCTCCTGCCGTATCGGTCATTGTCAAGCTAGAGGAAAGGGTAATGTCATTATCAGCCCTTAGCTCTAGAGAGTGACTTTCGGTTGCGAGAGTGAGCGCTGTTGCTGCTCCAACGGTGATATTTCCTGCCGAGCCAAAACCTGAGGTAGTTGTGACCAAAACATTATTGGTCTGCAAGGCCGTATTCAGGTCTCCATTATTGAGGGTCGCAGCGGCTGCTGTACCCGAAAAGGTATTCAAAGGAGAAGCCCCATCAAAGGTTCCCCCCGCGGTTGCCGCCCCAGAGATCGTAATGTTTGTCGGGTCAATCACCAAAAGGCCATCTTCTCCATTGGGAGCCATCGTGTTGACAATGCCGCGGAAGAACAGATCCTGAATCCCCGAAACCTCAATCAGTCCTCCATCGCCCCGCTCAGCGCCCCCTTGAGCAAAAAGTCTCCCTCGAAAATCGGTCATCTCTGTACTGAAAACCGAAATCTTTCCTCCATCGCCTGATCCTGAAGCGCACGCTGAAATAAAAGCTCCCGGCTCAATCACCGTTTTTTCTGCATTTAAGACGCTCGGGTCCCGCCCTCCAAAGCTCCCCCCAACAAAGATTTCCCCCCCTTTGCTCGTGACGTGGGCCTTATCTCCTAAATAGACCGTTTTTCCAAGAAGAGAAATGTTTCCGCCGTCCCCATCCAAAAAGCCCTCTTTTTCAACCCGCACCTCTCCCTTGTCGGCAACCAGGTAGATCTCTCCATCCTTTTCGGTCAGTGCTAGAGCACGTCCTCGCCCCGTATGGCGAATCGCCAGCTCATAAAGGTTTCCATCAGCCTGAATATCAATCGCTCCCGCCTGAATGACCCCCTTTTGCTCCACTCCGACTCCCTCAGGATCGGAAAGATCGGGTTGGATGTAAACCCGCTTTACATCTGTTTTTACCAAGATGGCACTTCCCGCCCCCAGGTGGGCGGCGCCACGAACCGCGACAATACTTCCTCCATTGACCAAGTGACGCCCAAGGAGATAGACATCATCGCCTCGCGCCTCGATTGCCCCAAAGTTTTCAATCGCCTCCTTCGAATCGCCCGAGAAAAGAAGCTCCTCCTTATTAAGGAAGGCGGCGTTTGAAATATCTAAAGTAGAGGCAACCAGGCCATTCACATCGACTTTTCCGGTAGCTCCGATTAAAATTCCGTTGGGGTTAATGAGAAAAACATTTCCGTTGGACTTTAAAAGTCCTTGAATCTTACTTGACTGCGTCGAAATGACCCGGTTGAGAACAGCGCTCATCTCGCTTGGTTGAATAAAGCGGGTGGTTTCCCCGAGGGCAATCGAAAAATCTTTCCAGTTGATGATCGTCCGATCTGTTCCGGTATTGATGATGAGGGACTTGCCATTTTTTGAAAGGGTAGCATGGCCTGCTGCGATTTCTGCTCCTGAGGGATTCCCCCATAGAGCGATCCCAATGCAAAGCTGTAACCAAAGCCATTTCATCAAAGCACACTTCCCCTTAGGGGGCTGCCCTTAAAAGTCCATTCCCCCATCTTCCGCGCGCTTTCCGGAAAAAATTGAAAGTTTGCAAATCTCCTATACTTAGGCATATATCGATTTGCAAACTTTCAATTTTTTCTCGAAAATCATCGCAAAATCTGGGGAAAGCGACTTTCTCAACAGTCCCCTTAGGCTCTGATTAACGGAATCTCCTTTTTATTGCAAACCCGTAAGAGCTACGAGGAGTAGGAGAGGTTGAGAGTCCCCAGCCCTTCCCTTTTGTGATATCCCTTTCCTCCCCAGGAGAGAAGGAGGGAAGCAAAATCTCTTCCAAGGATTTCTAGGGGTTTACGAAGGACACGGTAATCAAAATATAGTCTTCTGCTGGACACAAAACCATTTTGCCTTGTGATTTCCCAGTAGATCTTTTTGGTGCTTCCGTGAAAAAATGTAGTGGTATAGTCATAGATTTGAGAAAGGGTCTTTGTCCAGGTCTCTTCATCGGGAAACATTTTTGATGGGTTGGGGATCATAAAATGGAAGCGGGGAGTAATTGTCGAGCCTGCCTGGTCAATGGAGTAGGTTCTTTCAAAGCAGAGCCAATTAACCTGAGAGAGCTTGAGGAGGGTCAAGCCATTTAAAAGGGCTGCTGTAAAAAGAAGTTTTTTGTTATCTGACGAAAGAGCAGCAGTGGCAAGTATGATGAAGAAGCGAGAGCTATACATGACTTGCATCACTCGATGGCTGATGGGGGGGAGGTCGGTCACTGAGAGATGTTTCAGCTGCGCTTTGGAAACCTTCCCTTTAAGAGCGTCATTGAAAGAAGAAGGCTCCTTTTTCCAGTGGTAAAGGGCGATTGAGCTTCCCACAATAAAAGAGAGTGTCAAGCCCCACTTCAGCTTTTCTGTCTTTTCTTCCGAAGAAACTTTTGATTGGTCATCTTCTGTCAAAAAAAGTCCTGCAACAGCGAAAAGGTCTAGAAGAAGAAGAGCTTTTTGGGTTTTATAGAGGGGGGCTGCCAGATGGGGGTGGGTATATTGGACAAGGGCCATCGAGAGCTGAACGGCGCTAAAAAGGAGATAGACCCCCGGCCAAAAGCTTGACTGAGGAACATTTTGCGGACCATTTTGCTCCTTATGAATGTGAACTCTTCCCTGCTTAAATGAGAGAAATGCGTGGGAGGCAACTTCGCGACAGACTGGGCAAGAAGGAATCTCTTCTTCTTTACAGTAAAAAGTGAGGGTTACACCACCTTTGTGATGAAAATTTGCTTCAATCCGTTGCCCATCAAGCAAAACCTTTGCTAAATCTTTGACTTTTTGGACATAGAAGTCTGTAAGACATTTAGCACAGACAAGATGTTTATTAGAGCAGTAGTAGGAGTCAGGGGCCTCGAAGAGAATCGGACATTCTTGACCCTCTTGGGGGCGATGGTAGGGGAGAAGGGCATGGTAGGAGATTGTTGGATTAAAAGTTTCATTTTCAATGGTTAAAGGGATAGGGGATTTATGTTGAATCTCTACCCAGCGCATTTGGTAGGCGGCTACGAAGGTGGAAATAGCCCCTATAAGCTGAAGTAAAGAGGTCCGTTTATAACCTCCCAAGTAAAGGTGTCCGATAATTTGGATAATTTGGGCGACATAAAGAGCTCTTGCGATTCGTTGTGATTGGGGAGGATGGTGGTAGGTAGAAACGGTTGCTTCAAGCTCAAAAGAGTTTTGATCATCTTGAATTGGGATCGTAAACGTTTCTGTCTTTTCAGGGGTTCCCTTTTTTCTAGAATAGAGGTAGTAGGCTCCACCGCTTAAAGTGCTTGCAGAAAAAGCGATCACTTTTTGTTTGAGAGTCAATTTTTGCAAAGGGGAGTAAGCGGTCCATAAAAGAAGGAGAGTGTTTATCCCCATGAAAAGGAAGGTGATGCGGTGGACATCCTTTGTCATATGAGGATGATGAGTTTCCCCATAGATAGAGGCGCATTGGATTGCTTGGTAACCAATGTAGGCGCGGTGGGCCAAGTCGAGAGCAGCTGCTGCCATAATAGCTCCTAATTAAAAATTGAAAGCCATTATATCTCGGATCTATTAAGAAATCAATCCTTCGATGAGCTTTTCGAGTTTCACGGTATCTTTGGCAAAATTGCGGATTCCTTCGGCGAGCTTTTCGGTCGCCATTGCATCTTCATTGACCATCCAGCGGAAGGTCTTTTCGTCGACAGCAATTTTTTGAAGATCAGCTTTTTGAGCCCGCTCTGCTGAGAGTTTTTGAGCCACAGCACCTTCTCCCTCAGTGAGTTCTTGGAGAAGTTTGGGGGAGATGGTGAGAAGATCGCAGCCGGCAAGTTCAAGAACTTCATCGACATTGCGGAAGCTCGCCCCCATGATTTGGGTGTTATAACCAAATTTTTTGTAGTAGTTATAAATTTTTGTCACTGAGACCACGCCAGGGTCTTCGTCGGGGGGATAGGACTCTTTTCCTTCCGCTTTTTTGTGCCAGTCGAGGATCCGCCCGACAAAAGGGGAGATGAGGGTGGCTCCTGCCTCGGCGCAGGCGATGGCTTGTCCCAGGCTAAACATCAGGGTCATGTTGCAGTGGATCCCTTCTTTCTCAAGTTGGGAGGCGGCCAAGACCCCTTCCCAGGTGGAGGCAAGTTTAATCAAGATCCGCTCTTTGGGAATACCTGCCTCTTCATAAAGGGCGATATATTCGTGCGCCTTTTTCAGACTTGCTTCGACATCGAAGGAGAGGCGAGCGTCCACTTCTGTCGAGACGCGGCCCGGAATGACTTTAAGGATCTCGGCGCCAAAGTTGACAAAGATCTTCGTAATCGTCAGCTCTTTGGCTTTTTGTCCTCCTTTCGACTTCCCATATTGGATCGCATCTTCGATCAGCGGTTTGTACTCTTCAATTTCGGAAGCTTTTAGAATAAGGGATGGGTTGGTTGTGGCGTCGGTCGGTTTGTATTTTTTAATCTCATCGATCTCTCCGGTATCGGCAACGATGACGGTGTGTTTTTTCAGCCCTTCAAACTTGTTCATACGAATACTCCTAGTTTATCCCGCTTATAGCACATCGTTATAAAATTTCAAAGGTCACGAGATTTTGGGGACGCAGAGCGCTGGGTCGCCGCATCAAAGCGTCGTGGTGCCGGTGAAAATTTTCGCCACTGACCGTTTCAGAAAAGTGGCCCGAAGTCAGGGTCACCGCCCCATTCATCTCAAGCATTTCAACCAGATAACTGAGACACATATCGGTCAAACGAGCCCTTTGTCCCCCTTGTAGAAGGGGAATGACAAATGCTTTATTACTTCGGGGGGTAGAAATGGTGAGCATTGTTGCATGTTCATCCTCATGAGAAGGGAGCTCAAAGGTTTTGACATGGATGTAGCCATGGACCTCTTTCCCATACCGAGTAAGCTCAAGCTCGATCCCATTTGTTGGATCGGAGGCGGGGTGGGTCAACTTGCTAATGTCATAGTCAGGACTTCCACTTTTTATCGCGGTGTGTTTCCACCCATCGCGGCAACAACCCGTCAGAAGCAAGAGAAAAATTAAGAGACTGTACTTCATGAGTCGCTGCTGGAAGCACGTTTACCAGTATTGGCGCCGCTGGCGATCAGCCCGATAGTAATCGCTGCCAAAGTGCCGATGACGGCAAGGGTGGCTTTTTTGGTATTTGAAGGGGTCTCTTCGGGCTCAGTCCGTTCGCGGAAGGGAATGTCAGGGTTTTCCTCAGGAAGAGGGGGCTCCTGAGCATGCATAGCAAAAGCAACAGTTAGAAAAATCATTAGCCGTTTCGTGAATCTATCCATAAAGTATACTATTCCTAGTTTTCAATTGATTTCTAGCAGATTTTTGGAAGCTGATTTGAGCACATTGTCCAGAAGACAAGGGTGAAAAATCAGCTTCCAAAAAGATGCAGAAAGCATGGAAAGAAGGGATGTTAGAGTTTGTGGATAGGTTCACTCTCCAGTAACGATTGTTGAATATATTTAATGGCAAGCAGCTGCCAACAATTTCCCTTTAACTTTAACTCTTTTTCAACATAATTGACAAAGGGTTTCCACTGATTGTTTTGAAAAAAAGGGGTGGCAAAGAGGGTTTTTCTGTCCCCTTTTGAGGTAGCGCAATACTTTTTCCAACACTTTGTCAAAGATTCTAACTTCTTTTCTAAAAGGGGATCACTCCAAATCGGTGAAACCTCAAGCGACTTAAAAGAGGCCAAAAGCTCTTTGTGAACAGAGAGAAACTCCTCTTTTAACATCGAGGCGGCATGGATCATCGCATACCCTTCATAGATCGAAATGGCCTGAAGAACGCGGATCACTCCCCACTGGTTTTTAATGTCGAGCTGGATAAGGTGGGCCAGCCCATTTTTTGTCTGCAACGAGCCAAGCTCAGTGTAGTTATTTTTCCGGTTTTGCTTTTCAATGACCTTCAAATACTCTTCTAGGGATGTTTTGCCGACTTTTTCAAAGGTGAGGGTGATCGAAGGGGTGAAGATTTTTCGTTTCGAGGCGATAAAGCCAATCTTTACCCCCCGCCCATACTTGGAAGGGTCGGCAATCTGCCATCCTTCGGGAGCATCGAAGTGAGCAAAAAAGGGCTCTTGTGCCAATAAGCAAAAGGGAAGCAAAAAGAAAAGCCACTTCATGAGGAGCTATCGCTATGAGCTGCGGCGCTTTGGTGAATCACTCCAGCAAGAATGGCAATGGCAATGGCCAGACCCAGACCCCAACCGACCATCGACATGCTAATCGCATTGCTTGTTGCAGTCGATGAACCGTACCCAATCGGTTCACACTTTTCATACCCCTCGTTGGCATCATACTCACAATCGGAAAGAGCCTGATCGTTCGCATAAACCGGAGCTTTTAAGAGGATAAGCCCACAAGCAACTAGTAATGTTAGAATCTTTTTCATTTCACCAAGTGGTTTAAAAAGCCAGTATTGCTGAAAAGTGTTTTTATCGCCAAGTGTTTTTTTCTCCTTGAAAGTTTTTGTTTTTTCCTCTAAACTCCGAGCAAGATACGTTAGAGGTGTACATGAAATCTGTCGACACAGGAAAAGAAAAAGTCAAAAAAATCTGCGAAGTTCTCAGAAAAGAAACTTTGGACCCTGCAAAAAAAGAAGGGGAAAAGATCATCGCAAAGGCGCGGGAAGATGCTGAGAAAATCGTCCAAGAGGCAAAGCGCAATGGGGCGCGGATCTACGAAGATGCAAAAAAGAAAGTCGAAGAAGAACGCAACGTCTTCCAAGCTTCAATCCACTTAGCCTGCAAAAAAAGTATCGATACCCTCAAGCAAGAAATCGAAAACAAGCTCTTTAACTCTGCCCTCGACGCCTTTATTGGAGATAAAACCAAAGATCCCAAGGTCATCGCCGAGCTCCTCTCCGCCCTCGTAAAGGGAATCGAAAAGGAAGGGATCAGCGGAGATCTAAAAGGGATCATCGCAAAAAGTGTTAGTCCTGAAGCGGTCAATAAAGAACTTGCCAAGGAGGTCGTAGCACGGCTTAAAGATAACAGCGCTGAAATCGAAGGAGGCGCACAGGTAAAAATTGTAGATAAAAACATGACGGTGGATCTATCGGATGAGGCGCTAAAAACCCTCCTTGCTAAGTTTGTAAGAGACGATTTCCGCTCTGTCATCTTTGCGGTATAATCATGCAGTACTTCTTCTTAGGAAGCCTCCTTCCTCCTCTTAATATGGGGGGGGAACCGCCGATGGGGTTCGAAGAGCTTATTGCTCTTTATCGGAGCAATTTAACCTCTACTGACCTAGAGAAAGTCAAAGCGATCCGCACCTTCATCGACCTAAAAAATGTTGTGCAGCTCTTAAAAAATGAGCCGATCGACAGGCGGGGCAATTTAAGTGAGAAGGAGCTTGATGAAGCTCTTGTTAACCGGACGACTCTCCCCCCCTACCTGTTTGATGCCCTCGATAAGGATGAAAAACTTCGTGACTTCTCTAAGGTGCTCATCGCCTACTTTAGTGAAGAGTATGAAGGTTTTCTGAAGTGGTATTTTGCTTTTGAGCATGAGTGGCGGATCTTAATCGCAGGCTACCGGGCCAAAAAGCTTGGGGTTGACCCGACAGAGGAGCTCCAGCATGAAGATTTTCATGACCCGCTGGTTGCTCAAATTTTGGCACAAAAAGATGCCCCTTTTTTTGAGTTCCCCTTCGAGTATGCCGATCTTGGAGAAAGACTTAAAGGGACCGAAAAAAAGCCTGAAGAGCAATATGAAGTGATGGCCCGCTACCGATTTGAGCGGGTTTTGGAAGCGATCCAAGATAAGCCCTTTTCGATCGACTACTTATTGGGTTACTTGATGCAGCTCATGATTCTTGAAGATCGGTTTGCTTTAAATGAGAAGCGGGGCGCCGAAGGTTTAAACGAGATAATAAAAGGAAATCCAAATGACTAATGAAAAGCACGCAACGGGAGAGATTGTAAAAGCCTTTGGAAATCTTCTCCACATCCGCTTTACGGGGGATGTGAGACAAGGAGAGGTGGCCCTAGTCGATATGGGCGACGTCTCCCTTAAAGGAGAGGTGATTGAGATTGCAGGCGATGTTGCAAAGCTTCAGGTTTTCGAAGATATCGTCGGTGTTGAGCTCCACACCCCCGTCACTTTTACCTCCCACCTTTTAGAAGCAGAGCTGGGTCCTGGACTGATCAGCGCTGTTTTTGATGGACTCCAAAATCCTTTAGAAAAAGTAGCCGATGCGACCGGTCTTTTCCTGCAGCGAGGCGTTTACCTCCCCCCTCTTGACCGCCAAAAACATTGGGACTATCACCCGATTGCTAAGGTGGGCGATACTTTAGAGCGGGGCGATACCCTCGGCACAACGATGGAAGGGCGGTTCCACCACCACATCATGCTCCCCTTTATGATGCGAGGAAAATATACTATCTCGTGGGTTGCTCCTGCAGGTTCTTATACGATTGAAGAGGTGATCGCCAAGGTAAAAGATGAGAAGGGAGAGGAATCCCCCCTCACCATGGTCCAAAGATGGCCGGTGAAAATGCCCCTTATCCAGGGAAAAAAGGTAAAAGCGACTGAGATGATGGATACCGGGGAGCGGGTGATCGATACCCAGTTTCCGATCCTTAAAGGGGGAACCTTTTGCACCCCTGGCCCCTTTGGCGCTGGAAAAACCGTTTTGCAACACCACCTTTCAAAATATTCTGCTGTTGACCTCGTCATCATCACCGCCTGCGGAGAAAGAGCGGGCGAGGTGGTCGAAGTCCTCAAAACCTTTCCCCACCTAACAGATCCTCATACAGACGAGCCGTTGATGAGTCGGACGACAATCATCTGCAATACCTCCTCGATGCCGGTGGCGGCGCGAGAAGCCTCTGTCTATTTGGGAGCCACCATCGCCGAATACTACCGGCAGATGGGTCTCGACGTTCTCCTCCTTGCCGACTCCACCTCTCGGTGGGCCCAAGCGATGCGGGAGATGTCGGGCCGCCTTGAAGAGATCCCCGGCGAAGAGGCTTTTCCCGCTTACCTCGCCTCACGGATCGCCGCTTTTTATGAGCGCTCTGGCGTCATCCAAATAAAAGGGGACAAAAAGGGATCGCTCACGATTGCGGGGACCGTTTCTCCTGCGGGAGGAAACTTTGAAGAGCCAGTCACTCAAGCGACACTCGCCGTTGTGGGGGCCTTTTTAGGGCTATCACGTGCCCGCTCCGATGCTCGAAAATATCCTGCAATCGATCCCCTGATCTCTTGGTCGAAATATATTGGAGACGTTTCTCTTTATCTTGAAGGGAGGGGGGTTTCTGATTGGGATGAAAAAAATGCCAACGCCCTTCACTACATTAAAGAGGGAGATGAGATTGGAAAACGGATGGAAGTCGTGGGTGAAGAGGGGATCTCGATCGATGATCTTATCACCTATCTCAAAGGGTACCTCTACGATTTTTCTTACCTCCAACAAAATGCCTTTGATAAACAAGATACCTACTGTCCTCTCGACCGGCAAGTTGTTTTGTTCGAGTTGATCCAGTCGGTTTTTAACACCCCCTTTGCTTTTAATGGGCATGATGAGGCTCGCAACTTCTTTTTAAGTCTGCAGGGCGAGATTAAAAACATGAACTTCATGCCCCTGGATTCAGATGGATATAAACGGGCCCTGGAGGGAATTACCCACCGGATAGAAACCGCTACAAGGAACTAATATGAATAAAATATACGATCGTATCATTGACATCCGAGGAAATCTGATCACTGTCATCGCAAAGGGTGTGAAGATGGGAGAGCTGGGGAAAATTCATCGGAAATCGGGACAGACAACCCTTGCCTCGGTCCTGAGCATCGATGGGGAGAAGGTGACCCTCCAAGCCTTTGAAAACCCTCGCGGCGTTTCGACAGGAGACAAAGTGATCTTTTTGGGACACCAGATGCAAGCGACTGGCGGCGATGCCCTTTTGGGGCGGCGGCTCAATGGAAGTGGAGAG
>JAJFMJ010000009.1 GCA_021772275.1 Chlamydiota bacterium
GCACAGCGATCGCAACGCAGCGATCAACCACTGCAAGCTTGCTGAGTCTGTTGTCTCAGCAAGGGCACCTGTCAACGTGCCTATGGTAGCAGCAAATGCGCTAGCTACAAGCTCCTTTCTTTAGGAAGGAGTAGTTGACGAGACAAGTATAGCTCTTTCTAAATTAACTTTGCAAGAGCTGCGTAAAACCATCCACCCACTTGGAGAGAACGCTATTTTCCCCATTGAGTCGGTGGTCGGTAAAAAGATGTTTGAGAATTTGCCTGAAAGGGAGGGGGAGCCACTCTTCACCTGCATATTTTGATAGATAAAAGCCCAGCTTATGTTCCTCATTGGGGGGGTAGTTGTCGATTTCACCCAAAAGAGTCTTGAGTTTTTCTGGGTTTACAAAGGCCCTTCTTCGGGTGCGCTCAAGGACTTGCACCCCTTGAAGGAGCTGGTGCCAAGCTTTAGAAAGCTCACCGCAAAACTTTCCACTGTCACTCTGGTTGCTATCCATCAAAATTTGAAAAAGATTTTTCAAATTTCGGACATCATTTGTGAGGGGATCTTCAGAGATAACTTCGGGCGATGCCCCCTTTTCCCTTCCCAGAAAGCCGGTCAGTTTTTTTAAAAAGCCCAAAAAAGCGCCGTAGGTGGCCGGCTCTTTTTCTTTTTCGTCTTCCCCCCAGTCGAGGTTTCCCTTTCTTTTCTTATCGGCTTCGATAGGGTCGACGCGTGGTTCATCTTTTTGTCTTCCTTCGGAGGGGCGCAGTGGCTCTGGAAAAAATGTCATAAATTATTCATGGTTTTTCTCGATCTTATACCATAATAGTTTGTTTAACGGGGAAGTTTTGAGTGTCGGGGGTTACACCCCCCCCGCTCAAAAAAATCGGAATTGACAACGATGTGCAGATGAGATACGATCGATCCGAACAAACTGCATCCGATAAAAGGATATAATATGAGTAGTATAGAGACGGCAGAACCAGAAAACGAAGAACTTAAAGCAAAATATCGCTACTGGCGCCTCCGAATTTTTTATAGTATCTATGTCGGATATGCCCTCTTTTACTTCACAAGAAAAAGTTTTACCTTTGCCATGCCAGGCCTAATTGCTGACCTCGGCTTCGACAAAGCCGATCTCGGCTTTTTGGGAAGCCTATTGGCCATTACCTACGGGGTAAGCAAGTTTGTCAGCGGAATGATCTCCGATAAGTCAAGCCTGAGATATTTTATGGGTTTTGGGTTGATTTTGACAGGAATTTTTAACCTCTTTTTTGGTCTTTCCTCTTCAATTGTCCTTTTTGCTGTTTTCTTAGGAATGAATGGCTTTTTCCAAGGTTGGGGATCTCCCCCTTGCGCCAAATTTTTAACCTATTGGTACTCCCAAACAGAGCGGGGCCGTTGGTGGGGCCTTTGGAATACCTCCCATAATATCGGTGGGGCGATCATTCCCCTCCTCTGCGCCGTTGCGATCGCTGCTTTTGGGTGGCGCTATGCGATGTTCTTTCCTGGGGTCTTTGCAATTATAGCGGGCCTATTTTTGATCAATCGCCTAAGAGATACCCCCAAACAGGTGGGCCTTCCGTCGATTGAAAAGTTTCGTAACGATTATCCCGATAACAAAGTAGAGGAAGAAGAAACAGAGGAAAGACTTTCAACGAAAGAACTCCTTGTCGAACATATCCTTAAAAATAAATTCATGTGGATCTTGGCACTCTCCTTTTTCTTTGTCTACATCATCCGAACCGGAATTAATGATTGGATTCAGCTCTACCTGATGGAAGATCGGGGCTATACACTCATGCGAGCAGGGTCGTGCGTGTTTTGGTTTGAGATTGGAGGGATTTTTGGAAGTTTGGCGGCAGGATATCTTTCCGACACCATTTTCAGAGGGAGGAGAGGTCCTGTCAACATCCTCTTTACCGTGGGAATTATCGGCACCCTTCTAGCCCTTTGGTTCCTCCCCTCTGCAGGACTTTTGATGATCTCAACGGTGATGTTTTTCTTCGGGTTCTTGATTTTTGGTCCACAAATGCTTATAGGAATGGCAGCAGCAGAACTTGTCGATAAAAAGGCGGCAGGAACAGCAACGGGCTTTGTGGGGCTTTTTGCCTATTCAGGAGCGGCGTGTGCGGGATGGCCCATTGGGCGGATCACTGAAGACTTTGGGTGGCCCGGCTTTTTCCTCCTCCTCGCTATTTGTGGAGCAATTGCAGTCAGCCTCCTCCTCCCTCTTTGGTCAAAGGGAGGAAGGACCCAACTCACTGCCGAAACAACTTAAAGGTCACAAGTGGTTTGGACTCCGCTTCATTTACATTCGCAATATTCTATCCTTGATTCAACGGCGTCGGTTCAGGCGCTCGCTGAAAAAGGAGCCAGCTATGGAATGGAAGCCTTAGCGCTCACCGATTTTTGTAACATGTTTGGCGCAGTCGACTTCTTCAAAGCCTGCAAAGAGGTAAACATCAAGCCCATCATCGGGTGCGAAGTGATGGTGGCACCCCTTTCCCGCGCAGACAAAAAGAGAATTTCTGGTCACTCGGTAGCCTACCCCCTCATCCTCCTTGCCAAGGACCAAGAGGGGTACCGCAATCTATGCAAAATCTCTTCAATCGGTTACTTAGAAGGATTTTACTACACTCCCCGCGTTGATAAAGAGGTTTTGGAAAAGTATAGCGGTGGACTCATTGCCCTTTCGGGGCCGGTCCAAAGTCGCATCTCTCAGTGGATCATTCAAGAGCGGGATGAAGAACTCGAAGAGGAACTTGCCTGGTCGAGAAAGGTTTATGGAGAAAACTTCTACTTTGAACTGCAGCGCCACCAGATGAGCGATGAGCATATCCATACGGAAGGGATCGAAAAAGAATCGTGGCTTTATCAATACTATCTCGACCGAGTGAAAAACCAGGACAAGGTGAACGAAAAACTGCTCACCCTTTCTAAAGAGCTAGAGATCCCTTGCGTTGCCACCAACGATACCCACTACATCGACCGGGAAGATTGGCGGGCCCATGAGATTTTAATGAATATTCAGTCTGGGGAACCCGTGGAAATCATTGAGCGGGACTCTTTTGGAAATCCTCGCGGAAGAGATCTTAACCCCAAGCGAAAAGTGGTTCCCACCCACGAGCTCTATTTCAAATCGCCCCAAGAAATGGAAGCTCTTTTTGCCGACGTTCCTGAGGCAATCACAAACAGCGAAAAAATTGCTACCTTTTGCAATGTTGAAATCGACTTTAAAACCCGCTTTTACCCTGTTTTTGTCCCACCCCATTTGGAAGGAAAAGAGTTTGATGAAAACACCCGCGTTCAAGAATCAGCAACCTTTCTACGGAAACTATGCGAAGAGGGAATCCCCAAAAGGTATACCCCTGAGCGGCTTAAAAAAGTCCAAGAAAAATATCCCGATCAAGACCCGCTGGAGGTGGTAAAAAAAAGGCTCGAGGGGGAGCTTGAGATCATCATCTCAAAGGGGATGTGTGATTATCTACTCATCGTTTACGACTTTATCGCTTGGGCAAAAGGGGAGGGGATCCCCGTCGGGCCAGGGAGAGGATCGGGAGCCGGATCGATCATCCTCTATCTTATTGGAATTACCGATATCGAGCCTTTGCGCTTCAACCTCTTCTTCGAACGTTTTATCAATCCCGAAAGGATGTCTTATCCCGATATCGATGTCGATATTTGCATGGATCGCCGCTCTGAAGTGATTGACTACACCCTCAAAAAATATGGGAAAGAAAAAGTTGCCCAAATCATCACCTTTGGAACGATGAAAGCAAAGATGGCGATCAAAGATGTGGGGCGGGTTTTAAGCGTCCCTCTAGCGAAGGTGAATGAAATTGCAAAGCTCGTTCCAGAAGATCCGACGATGACCCTTAAAAGAGCCTTTGAGCTCGAGCCTGAACTTCGCGCGATGGGTGAAAATGATGAAGATGGAAAACGGATTTTGGAATATGCGAAGCGCTTAGAGGGATCGATCCGCAATACCGGAATCCATGCTGCCGGTCTAATCATTTGTGGAGATCCTCTGACCGACCACATCCCCATTTGCAATGCCAAAGATTCTGAAATGGTAGTCACCCAATACTCGATGAAACCGGTCGAAGCGGTCGGCATGTTAAAAATTGATTTTTTGGGGCTTAAAACCTTAACCTCAATCCAAAAAACGGTCGATGCTATCGAAGAGCATGGCGGAGAAAAAATCGACTGGGTCGATCTTCCTCTCGAAGACCAAACGACTTTCAACCTCCTCAATCAAGGGAAAACAGGGGGCGTTTTCCAGCTAGAATCGACTGGAATGCAGGAGCTTGCCAAACATCTCCACATCGATAAGTTCGAAGAAATCATTGCGGTCGGCGCCCTTTATCGCCCAGGTCCAATGGAGATGATCCCCTCTTTTATCAATCGGAAGCATAAGCGAGAAAAGATAGAGATCGACCATCCCGCTATGAAAGATGTGATCGAAGAGACCTATGGGATCATGGTCTATCAAGAGCAGGTGATGCAGATCGCCTCCCTTCTTGCCGGTTATTCCCTAGGCGAAGGGGATGTTTTGCGCCGCGCTATGGGGAAAAAAGATCGAAAAGAGATGGCCAAGCAGCGGGCAAAATTTCGCAGTGGCGCTTTAGAAAAAGGGATCGACGAGAGCGTTGCCATGGAGATTTTCGATAAGATCGAAAAATTTGCCTCCTACGGCTTTAACAAATCTCACGCTGCAGCCTATGGTTACTTAAGCTACGTGACCGCTTATCTTAAAGCCAACCATCCCAAAGAGTGGCTCGCAGCTCTCATGACCTGCGATAGCGATGATCTCACCAAAGTTGCCAAACACATTCGAGAGTGCGAAGCGATGGGGATCAAGATCCTCCCTCCCGATGTCAATGAGTCGGGGACAGAATTTGCCGCTGCCCCATCAGGAATTCGTTTTGCCATGTCAGGGATAAAAGGGGTGGGGCGAGGAGTTGTAGAGACGATCCTTCTTGAACGAAAACAAAAGGGTCCCTACAAATCCCTTTACGACTTTTTCAAGCGGATTGATCTGACAAAAGTGGGGAAAAAAGTCGTTGAAAACCTCGTCGACGCTGGCAGTTTTGACTTTACCGGATGGACGCGGCAAGAACTTTTAGAAGCGATCGAGCCCATGTTTGAGCAGACCCTGCGAGAGCAAAAAGAAAAAGCAAAAGGAGTCATCGACTTCTTTTCGATCCTAGAAGATGAAACAAACCACGCCTTCCTCGACCCCCCGAAGGTGGCGCGGCAGCAAGAAAAAAAAGAGATCCTTTCCAAGGAAAAAGAGCTCCTTGGGTTTTACCTAACGGGCCATCCAATGGAAGAGTATCGCCCCTTAATTGAAAAGCTCGGCTGTCAATCCTTTCATGAATTTCAAGCAGGAAACGTTATAAAAACCGCCTTCATCATTGAAAGTGCAAAAGTAAAAGTTTCTAAAAAAACAGAGAAGAAATTTGTCATTCTTGCCATTAGCGATGGGGTAGAGCACTTTGAGCTCCCTGTTTGGCCCGACATGTATGAGGCCAATGCTCACCTATTTATCGAAGGGCAGCTCCTCTTTGCGATTCTCCAGATAGACAAAGATGACGATGCCATCAAGCTTAGGTGTCGCTCTTTAGAAGATTTGACAATTATTGAAGATGACAACCTCGCTCAGCTCGAAACCATTTATGAGCAGTTTAAACAAATGGGAAAATCAGATGTGAGGCGGGCAAAGAAAAAACCAGTGGAGGCAACCATGGATAAAAAACTTCATTTGACTTTAGATGTCAACGCTGTCCGTTTATCAGAGATTGTAAAATTAAAAAAACTCTTTCAGCGATATCCAGGGGCCGCCTCGGTTTACATCGCTTTTAGTAGTGGGGAGAAAAAAGTAGGAGCTGTTGAGGTAGAGTCTAAATGGGGAGTGGGGTGGACTTCTGAAGTCGAAAACCACTTAAAATCATTTTCCTTTGTTGAAACCTATTCTTTCGAAGGGTAAAATGTCAAATATGAGAAAACTACTATTTACCCTACTTATTTGTTTAGGGACGCTTAGCGCCAACCCTCTTGACCCCGTTATCCGGAGTCAGATCACCGTCCATCAATACTACTCGAAGATGATCGACTATTATCAGAAAGAGGATTGGAGGCGCCTTGCCTGGCAGTGCCAAGATTTAATCGCCGACTTCCCAACAAGTCCTTTTGCCCGAGAATCCCTTTACTATCTAGGGGTTGCCCATATGAATATGAGCAATTTTGCCTTTGCAAACCAGGCCTTTTCCGACTATCTCAAAGAAGAGCTCAACCCCAAATTTTTTGACCAAGTTATCCGCTACAAATTTGAGATTGCAAGAGCTTTTGATGGAGGAGCCCGCACCCACCTTTTTGGATGGCACCGGTTACCCAAATGGCTTCCCGCCTATGAAGGGGCGATCGAGATTTATGATGAAGTGATCACCACCCTTCCCCGCGACGACCTAACAGCCCAATCTCTTTTCTATAAAGGAGCCCTCCTTCTTCGAATGGAGGAATACACAAAAAGCGTCGAGTCTTTCCAAACCCTTATCCGCCGCTTTCCCAAACATCCCCTTGCCGTTGATGGCTATATTGGGGTAGGGCATGCCTATCTTACCGAGTGTAAGCAAGAGTTTCCCGATGCAAACAAGCTAGAGCTTGCCGAGATCAGCCTCCGGAAATTTCGGTATCACTTTCCGAGCGAGCCCCGCATCGAAGAAGCTGAAGGGATGGTCCTAAAAATGAAGGAAGAGCTTGCAAAAGACCTTCTTGAAATCGCCGAGTTTTATGAACGGACGAAGAAGCCAAAAGCGGCTAAGATTTATCACGACACGATCTTAAAGCGCTATCCCGAGACCAAAGTAGCCCTTAAGTCAGAAAAGCGATTAAAGACTCTCAATGCTAAAATGGATGCTAATTAGCTTAGTTTTTGCTCTGCTTGGATGTGGCTACCACGTCGATGATAGAGATGATGGCCCGACCCTTTCCGTTCCCTACTTCAAAGGGGACAAGGATGGGACCCTTACCGATGCGGTGATTAAAGGGCTCGTCTCTTCTGGAGAATTTAACTATGCGACCGGCGGCGGCGCTCTTGTCTTAGAAGGAAAAGTTATTTCCGACACCTCCCATCATATTGGTTACCAGTACGATCGACATCCCGTTTCTGGGGAGCGGATCCACCGTCTCATCCCTAACGAAGGGCGGCGAACAATTACCGTTGAGCTTACCTTGGTCGATAGCCAGACCCAAAAGGTTGTCCACGGGCCCATCAAGGTTTCAGCTTCTAGCGATTACGACTTTGTCGATTCCGATTCCCTACAAGACACCTCCTTTATTAACCCTGCAGGAGCGCGTACGTCGGTCCTTTTCTTTTCCCTGGGTCAGCTCGACTCGGTCGATGGAGCAAAGAAAAGTGCTGCCACTCCGATCCACGCCCGTCTTGCCCGCAAAATTGTTGAAGGACTTGCGAATATCGGTTATGTTCAGCCCAATGGATAAAAAAGCCTCGTTCACAGCAGAGCTTGCCTCCCTTTACCCCATCCTTAATTGGGTCGGCAGCCATCTAGAAAAGACCCCTTTTTCAGACGTTGAAGTGCGGCGGATCGAGCTTGCCCTTGAAGAGGGGCTTGTCAATATTATCTCTTACGCCTACCAAGGAACCGTTGGGGTGATCGATGTTTCCTTTCATCTCGAAGAGGGAAAGTATGTGGAGCTCACCTTTGAAGATGGGGGTGAGCCGTTCAACCCTCTTACCCATAAAAAAGAAAGAGACCCCTTTGTTCCCATTGAAGAAATGGAAGAAGGGGGGTTGGGGATTCAGTTTATGAAAGAGTTGATGGATAAGGTGGAGTACAAAAGAGATCAGGAAAAAAACATCCTTATCCTAAGGAAGAAATTACCCCTTTCCAATTGAGGAAATGGCTTCTTCAGTATCGATCACCTCGGAAAGATAATACTTGAGAAGTTTCAAGACAAACTTCGGAGTGTTGTAAACCCCTTTCGTTGAAAAGGCAAGCTCAAGGTGTGGGTTCCCATTCGCCACAAGAGAAATCATCACAATCGTTGTGGGGTTGTCATCCACAATTTTAGGGACGATCCAGATCGCAAACTGATGGTTAAAAAGGGTCACCTTATCATTCGTTTCAATCACATGAAAGTAATGGGGGAGCTCCTCTTGGTTGGACTCCTCTTCAAAGGAAGCATGCGTTAAAAGGCCTGTCTCTTCTAAAAGTGCCATGTCAATTTCAATGATCCCTTCAGGAATCCAACTCGATAAATTCGAGATAAATTCATTATAGGCTTGATCTAGCTGTATGGGATTCATTAATATCTGCCTCCATGCTCTCCTTCTAAAGAAGGGGTTTCTTCCGTTCATAGTTAGCCCCCTATTTTTTTTAAAGGGTTGTTTGTTTTTTTATTTTTAGTTAATATTAAAATTGCTTAAGGTGAATTATTTATGCGTGCTATTTTTCTACTTATTTTCTCTTGTTTAGGATGCATGTTATTTGCGCAACCGTTAAAGATGACCGTTTCAGCAAAATCGGCTATCCTTGTCAATGCCAAGACGGGGGCGGTTCTGTATGACAAAAAGGGGGATGACCGGGTCTACCCGGCAAGTTTAACGAAGATCGCCACCTGCCTGTATGCCTTGAAAGAAAATAAAAAAGAGCTTGATCATATCGTAAAATGTTCCCACCAGGGGCTTAGGAGAATGAGTAAAAGTGTCAAAGTAGCCCACAACTACCGCGATCCCGCTTACTATTTAGAACCTGACGGGACCCATTTTTGGATCAAGAGGGGAGAAGAAATTACGTTTCAGGATTTACTTTATGGAATGATGCTTGCTTCAGGTAACGATGCTGCAAACTTTATTGCCATTTCCACTTCGGGGAGCATCCCTAAATTCATGAAGGGGCTTAACCGATACCTTAAAGAAATCGGATGTGAAGATACCCATTTTGCCAATCCCCACGGACTTCACCACCCCAACCATTGGACGACCGCGCACGACATTGCACTTATCGTGAAAGAGGCGATGAAAAATGAAATGTTTCGGACCATTGTTTCAACGCGAGAATATGAAAGAAGTCGGACAAACCTCCAAATGCCAAAAAAAATTAGAAACCGAGATCTTCTCATTCAAGCGGGAAAGTTTGCTTACCCCAGGGCGCATGGAATGAAAACAGGGGGGCACTCCGATGCTGGATATACCTACGCCAGTGTGGCTCAAGAGGGAGATCGGATGCTCATTGCTGTTCTTTTGGAATGTCCCGATACCTACTCGAGATTCCGCGACGCGATTCGCCTTTTTGATACCGCTTTTGAAGAAGAGTTAGAGGAGCGCCTTCTTTTTAATAAAGAGGAGAATATTTTTAAGAGGGTGATTGCGCGGGGGAAAACCCCTCTTAGGGCGACGCTTAGCCAAGACATCGCCATTTCTTACTATCCTGCTGAAGAGCCTCAGGTCACCATCGAGCTCAACTGGAAATACCTTACCCCTCCCATTCAGGTGGGAAATCATGTTGGGGAAGTCAATATCCTCGACGAGCGGGGAGCTGTTTTAGAAAGTGCCCCCCTCATTGCAACGGCGCCTGTAAAGCGGACCGTTTCTGCATTGATCAGAGATACAGTTCGTGGGGAGGAGCCCCCACCTGCAGGACTTCAAAGAACGCTCATCTTCCTATTGGCTTGCGCGATCCTTCTTACTCTTTTTGGGATTTACAAAATGCAAACCACAAATCAGAAAAATCCTGAAGGGTAAGATCTTGGGGGCGGGCTGTTTCAGCATGACCAATCTTTTGTAAACCCGGATTTACATCCTCCGCTGGGGCAAAACGTTTGAGGGAAGCGCGAAGCATTTTCCGTCTTTGTTGAAAAGCAGCGCGGATCATGGCAAACAGAGGTTCATAAGGGGCCTTAACGGGCGGAGGTTTTAGCTTCAGCTCTAATACAGCGGAATCGACCTTCGGTTTTGGGTAAAAACAGGTGCGGGGAACAGTAAAAAGGAGCTTGGCATCGGCGTGGTAGTTGGTAAATAAGGTAAAAGAGCTATAGGCTTTGGTTCCCGTTTTTGCAGTGCACCGCTCAGCGACCTCTTTTTGAACCATGAGGTGGATCGATGTGATCTGCTCTCTTTTAGGAAGGAGCTCTTGGAGAATCACACCGGTTAGACTATAGGGAATGTTAGCAATGACTTTTGTTTTCTCTTTAAGCACATGCTTTAAAGAGACGTTGCGAAAATCATCGACGATAATCTCGAGATTTTCAAATCGCCTTAAGTGCTCGGCCAATTTTTCATCTTTTTCGATGGCAATGACTCGCGCTCCCGCCTCTAGAAGTGCTTCGGTTAAAACGCCCGGTCCAGGACCAATTTCTAACACCGACTCTCCGGGGGTAATAGCGGCGGCTGCCACCAATTTATTTAAGATATTTCCGTCGATGAGAAAGTTTTGAGAAAGCCCCTTTTTCGGATGGACCCCCAGCTTTTGAAGAAATTGATGAAGCTCTGAGGGTTTGTAAAGCGGCATTTTACAGTAAAGCAAAGGGGCGGTAGTCTTCGGGAAGCTCAAATTTGGGGCTGTGGGTGTCATAGCCAAACCGCTTTTTAAGGGTGTGGATGTAAACTTCCTTTTCCTTGTCGGCAACCTTAAAGAGGAGCTCATTTTTCAGTTTGTCATGCATCTTATCAAATGTTTCGGGAAGGTTTTTTATCTGCTCTTTGAGGTAAAAGATCCGATGGACCGTGCTATTATCGAAGCGACTTACTTGAGGAACGGGGGCGCTGTAGGTTCCTTCCTTAAGTTCTTGAAGAACCTTTAGATGAGCGCTTGAAATCTTTTGTGTGGGCCCTGAGTAATCATCGGAAAGAGTGATAGTGACCTCTTCTTCTTCAAGGATTTCAGCAACTTTTTCAAAGGGTTTTCCCTCATTATGGAGGGCAGCGTAGGCTTTTTCGGCAAGGGAGGCGCATACCTTTTCATCTTTTCCTCGGATTGAGAGGACCTGATATTTCCACTCATCTTCAGGAGGGTTGTTTTCAAGGTATTCTTCGTAGGCGACTTTAATCGTTTGGGGCGTTGTGGTTTGAAAGGCTTTGGAGTGGACCTTCATTCCGATAAGCCGCCCGACGATAATTCCATTGCGGATCATCTCCCGCGCCTCTTCATACTGAAAGTTGACCGTATCGAGGTTGGACATGATAGTGGGACCGAACCGTTCTTCGAGCTCTTCGCGCACTTCTCCATCGGTGACTTTGATCTCTTTTTGCTCTGCATCCATTAAGATAAGTTCGTCAGCAACCATTTCATCGAGGATTGCTTCCCACCGACCCATGTAGTACTGATACCGCTCGACAGCTGAGAAGGTTTTGTTGGGGTAGTAGTCGTAGAGAAAAAGGTCCATCTTTTTCACAACATCGTAGAGGGAAATGACCTTCCCATTGATTTTTGCAAGGGGGCGGTTATTGATAATCAGGCGGGGCTCTTTATCTGCAACGGGTTGAATAAAAGAGGGGCTTCCCATCTCTATTTCTCCCACATCTGCAAAAAGAGGAAAAAAGAATATTGAAAAGAAAAAAATTGAAGTATACGTCGAGGTCCAAAATTGCTTCGGAAACTTAGCCCATCTTTTCCGCCCCTGCTGCGGACTCGATCTCGAAAGCTTTACTAAGCTTCCATCGACCTCTGCTCCTTGCAGGTTCAAAAAATCTGAGCGTAATTTTGTCGAAGAACTTTTGGGCCTCGACATATATAGCGCCTTCATCTCAATCCTTTGTTAATTTCCGATTCTACAGAAAGTGGCACAAAAAAAGCCATCCATCTCTCTATTTTTTGGGAAAGATTGGAAAGGGGGAGAGACAAGTTTTAATCCATACTTCTTTATAAAATAGTTGACTTGCTCTTCATTCTCCTCGGGGAGGATGCTACAGGTTGCATAGACAATTTTTCCATCGGGGCGGATGAACTTCAAAGCATCGGCAAAAATTTTTCTCTGTTCTTCGACGAGGCGATCAATCGTTTCAGGCTTTAATTTCCATTTCATGTCGGGATTTCGCCTTAAAGTTCCCGTTCCAGAACAAGGAACATCGAGAAGGAGCCAGTCCATCCGGCCTAAAAGACCCCGTTTCTTCAACTTTTTTGGGTCGAGAATCTGACTGTTTTGAATCCCTGCTCGCTTGAGCCGTTTTTTTGCTTCTTTTAAGGCATGGAGGCGGATGTCATACAAATAAATCTGCCCCTTTCCACCCATTTGGGGGGCAAAGGCGAGGGTTTTTCCTCCTGAACCGGCGCAATAATCGAGGACATGGTCGTTTGGCTTTACATCCATATGGGAGGCGACAAGTTGACTCCCCTCATCTTGAATTTCAAAAAGTCCTTCTTTAAACTCGGGGAGGGCAAAAAAATTAATTTTCTTATGGAAGATGATGCCGCATGGGCTTTTTTTGCAGCACGAGATGTCATACTCTTTTCTCCACTTCTTAAAGAGAGCTTCTCTTTCTATTTTGAGGATATTAACCCGGATAGCTGTGGGCGCCTGCTCGTTTGAGGCGAGGCAAAGCTCCACTGCGCGCTCTTCTCCATAATGTTTTTCAAGTTTTTCAAAGAAAAATTTGGGAAAGCTCACCTGGACATGTTTGGGGAAGGAGGTGAGATCTTCGATCGGAAATTTTTGGTAAGCTTCCAGGCGCGCTTCCCAACTGATTGGCTTTGCGCATTGCGCATCCACCAGCCCCCGCCACCGGATTATTCCATAGAGGGTTTCGCAGATTTCTTGTCTATCTTTCGAGCCCACAGCGCGGTTTTCCCGAAAATAATCTCTTAAAAACGCATCAAGGGGGAGGGGACTTTTTTCTTGCCCTTCTAAAATTTTTACTAGGTGGTAGCGTCTAAATTCTTTCATGGAAAGAAGTATACCATATTTGTCTATAATTGCCCAATCTGCGATCATGCAGATATATGAGAAAAGTTTTGTTGTTTATTGCGCGGGCGCTGATTAGCATTATCTTCCTTGTGGCTGCTGCTGGAAAGCTGATGAACTGGCAGGAGAATGTCGATAGCCTTGTCATGGTTTTTGCTAAGTGGCATATGCACCTAGAGGGGGGGATCACCTCGAGTGATCTTAATGGCTTTTTAGTCTCTAGCGCTCCTATTTTACTTGGGATTGCCCTCTTTCTAGAGGTGGTGGGTGGACTTCTTCTCTTTTTAGGCTTGAAGGTTCGTCTTGGAGCGTTGCTGCTCCTCTTGTTCCTCATCCCAACAACGCTCATTTACCACGCATTTTGGTTTGAAATAGGACCAGATCTTCATAGAGAATTTGCAACGTTCTTAAAAAATCTTGCCCTTATTGGGGGCCTTCTTTACATCGCTGCTTCCCCTCAGCTTAAGCGGGAAGTGGGATAATGACCCTCCTCTTTTTCCTTTTAAGTTGGACCCTTGTTGCTTGGGGCCAGCCCCATATTAGCCCTCTCCTTTCCCTTGTGGCGAGCAGCATAGGCTTTGCTCTTTTTTGGTATGGGCTTTCTCGTTTAAAACAAAGGCGTTATATCTGGGCCTCTCTTTGGTTTTTTGCGGTGCAACTCGTCCAACTTTCTTGGCTTGCGACTCCGACCTATCAAGGGACCTATATCTTCTTTGTCTATGGAGGGATTGCCCTTTGGTTGGGGGCCGAGTTTGGCATTCTTGCCCTTTTTTTCCCCAAGAAAGGGCCTTTGCGATTTAGATCCATTTTGGGGATTGCCGCTCTTTGGATACTCCTAGAGTGGAGCCGCCTCTTTGTTCTGTGTGGGTTTGCTTGGAACCCTGTTGGCCTAGCGCTCACCGGTTTTCCCGTTTCTACGCAGTTGGCTTCTGTAGTGGGGATTTTTGGCCTTTCTTTTGTCGTGATGGTGGTCAATTTGTTGGCCTATAATGTGATGGTGATGCCTAGTAAACGGAGGGTGTCCCTATATGGCAGTTTCCTCCTTTTCCCTTACCTTTTTGGACTAGGACATCTTCAGTTCCATGAAGGGAGAAAAGGAGAAAACCTTTACCATGTGGCTCTTGTTCAAACTGCCCTTCTCCCTGACGAAAAGGAGGAAGTCCACCCCTATTTGCAGTGGAACGCCATCTTTACCTACTTGGAAGGGTGTCAGTCTAAGGAGTTAGATCTTATTGTCCTCCCAGAGTATGCCCTTCCCTTTAGCTCCCACACGCCGGTTTACCCTTTTGAGGAGATGCAGATGGTGGTTAAAAAAGAGCTTGGAGATTTAACCCCTCTTCTGAGAGCGCCTCTTGCGGAAAAAAGGGATAAAAAATGGTATGTAAGCAATGCCTTTTGGACCCAGGCCATTGCCAATTTCTATCGAGCTGAGGTGGTTATTGGGCTCGATGCTATTGAAGGAGAAAACAGTTATAATGCGGCTTTCCACTTTACTCCAGATGGGGAACTAGCAACCCGTTACGATAAAAGAATCCTCCTCCCCCTTGCCGAATACCTTCCCTTTAATTTTTTACGCCCTTTGGTAGCGCGCTATGGGATCTCCCACTTTTTTACTCATGGGAAAGAGGTAAAACTTGCTGAAGGGAAACAACGGATGGGTTTATCGGTCTGTTATGAGGAGTGTTTTCCCCATATCATGCGGGAAGGAAGACGGAAAGGGGCAAAACTTTTTGTCAATGTGACTAACGATGGGTGGTATCCTGCTTCCCGCCTTCCAGAAGAGCACTTTATCCATGGAAGGGTGCGGGCGATCGAGAATGGCGTTCCTCTTGTCCGCGCTTGCAACACAGGAATCACAGCGGGGGTTGATAGTTTAGGGAGAACCGCTGCCCGTTTTGAAAGTGGGGAAGGAAAATTTGAATTCGAAAGAGGGGCTTTATTTATCCCACTTGATCTTTATTCTTTTTCGACCCTTTATACATTTTGGGGAGATGCGTTTATCGTCTTAATTTCTCTTGGTTGTCTGGTGTTTTTAAGGGACTGTTGAGAAAGTCGCTTTCCCCAGATTTCGCGATGATTTTCGAGAAAAAATCGAAAGTTTGCAAATCGACATATTCCTAAGTATAGGAGATTTGCAAACTTTCGATTTTTTCCGGAAAGCGCGCGAAAGATGGGGGAATGGACTTTTTCAACAGCCCCTTTAAGGAATGTCCTTGCCGAAAATCGGAAATCTGGTTTAGACTAAAAGGAAGTAATTTTATCTTAACCTAGGTCCTGCATGTCTCATACCGATAAATTTTCAACCTCAAGAAAGCACCAAAGATCGTTAAAAAATACAGTTTCTCTTTCGGGGATCGGCCTTTTCACCGGGATGAAATCAGAAATCAAACTCCGCCCCGCGCCAGAAGGGACAGGGATTGTGTTTCAACGGATGGATCTTCCCAATAAACCGCTCCTTCCCGCCCTTGCTGAATATGTTCAAGAAACCCCCCGCTGCACTATCTTAGGGACAGAGGATTTTCAAGTGCAAACCGTTGAGCATATTCTCTCGGCACTGAAAGCCTATGACATCGATAATCTGATTATTGAAATCGAGGGGCCAGAGATTCCTAGTTGTGACGGAAGCGCCCTTCCCTTTGTTGAGCTGATCGAGAAAGCAGGGATTGTTTCTCAAAGCAAAACAAAAAAAATTCACCACTTAGAGACTCCTATTTTCTGGTCGAAAGGAGATGTCCATCTCGTTGCTCTCCCCTCAGAAGAATTTCGGATTAGCTACACCCTAAATTATCCCAATAGCGAACTGCTCAAATCACAATTTTTTACCGTTCATGTCGATGCAGAGACTTTTAAAGAAGAAATTGCTTCTGCGCGCACCTTTTCTCTTTATGAAGAGGTCGTTCCTTTGATTGAAAAGGGGAATATCAAAGGAGGGCGTCTTGATAACGCTGTTATTATTAAAGGGGATTCGATTCTAAACCCAGAAGGGGTTCGTTATCAAAACGAGATGGTTCGCCACAAAATCCTCGATCTTATTGGGGATTTAGCTCTTGTCGGACAATCGTTTATTGCTCATGTGATTGCCATTCGCTCCGGCCATTTTTCTAACACCTCTTTTGCCAAAGAGCTTGTGAGTAGTTTCACAATGGAGGCCCACGTATAATGGCTGATAAAGTGATCCTTAATACGAAACAGATTCGAGAAATCCTTCCCCACCGTTACCCTTTTCTACTCGTCGACCGGGTGGTTGAGCTCGACCTAGAAAATAACAATATTGTGGCGACAAAGTGTGTCACGATAAATGAAGAATTTTTCCAAGGCCATTTTCCCCAAGCCCCGATCATGCCAGGAGTTCTTATTTTGGAGGCTTTGGCGCAAACAGGGGGAATTCTCATCCACCAAAAAGGGTTCAAAGAAAAAACCGCCGTCCTTTTGAGCATGAACAATGTCAAATTCCGACGCCCAGCCCTTCCCGGAGATGTGATTACCATGCATGTTCATGGGGCTCATCTTAGCTCCAAAGGGGGGAAGGTTGAAGCAAAAGCGATGATTGATGGGGAGCTTGCCACAGAAGCGGTCATTGGGTTTGCCCTCACAAGTTTTGAACAGATTTAGGAAATACCACACCATGTCTAATATCCACCCGACAGCGATTATCGAAGAAGGAGCCAAGCTCGGCAAAAACGTTACCATTGAGCCCTATGCCATCATCAAGAAAAATGTCACCTTAGGGGATCGGGTTGTCATCAAATCCCACGCCTATATCGATGGCTATACGACGATTGGGGAGGGGACAGTCATCTACCCTTCCGCGAGCATTGGAACCAAAACCCAAGCAAAGAAATTTCAGGGAGAAAAAACCTACGTCAAGATTGGGAAAAACTGTGAAATCCGTGAGTTTGTAACGATCAACTCCTCGTGCGGGGAGGGGTCGACCGTTGAAGTGGGGGATGGGTGTTTGATCATGGCCTATTGCCATATCGCTCACCATTGCAGAGTAGGAAATCATGTCATTATGGCTAATGGAGCGATGCTTGCCGGTCATGTTGAGATTGGAGACTATGCCAATATTGGAGGGATGACCCCCATTCATCAATTTGTCCGAGTAGGTGCTCACGCTATGGTTGGGGGCTTAAGTCGGGTAGCTCATGACATTCCCCCTTATACGTTAGGAGCAGGGATCCCTTATCGAATGGCAGGGCTTAACCTTATTGGTCTAAAAAGGCATGATTTTAGTCTCGAACTTCGAAAAGCATTGACCCAAGCCTTTAAACTCACCTATCGCTCAGGGATCCAGCTTAAAGAAGCGACCGAGCGTGTTGAAAAAGAGGTTGAAGACAGTCCTGTGATCAGACACTGGGTCGACTTCATCAAAACCTCCAAACGGGGGCTCATCGGTCTTCAGCCCGTGGAACAAGCAAGCGAGCTTCCTGCCCTCAAAGATCTCCTAGAAGAATGAGCATTATCTACTTTGGCACTCCCCTTTTTGCTGCGGAAGTTTTAGACTTCCTTATAGAAAGTGGAGTCGAAGTGCTTGCCGTTGTGACCAAACCCGACAAACCCCGTGGCCGTTCCGGAAAACCCCTTTTTTCAGCAGTAAAACAGCTTGCCACCGAAAAACATCCCACCATCCCCCTCTACCAACCCGACAAAGCATCAAACCCTTCCTTCGAAGAAGAGATGGCTCGCTACGGCGCCGATCTTTTTGTGGTGGTTGCCTACGGGGAGATTATGAAACAACCCCTCCTTGACCTTCCCAAACAAGGGTGTATCAACCTCCATGCCTCCCTCCTCCCTAAATACCGAGGAGCAGCCCCCATCCAGTTTGCCCTCCTTGATGGAGCCAAAGAAACAGGGGTAACCATCATTGAAATGGTTCTTAAGATGGATGCAGGTCCCATCCTCGCTCAAGAAAAGATTCCCATCTCTAAAGAGATGAATAGTGGAGAGCTTGAAGAAGCTCTTTGCAGCTTAGGAAAAAAAACCCTTTTGCGAGTGATCAAAAACTATCCCAAACAAAAGATAGAGCAAGATCCTGCGGAGGCCACTTATGTTCAAAAAATTACTCCCGATATGGCGGCAATCGATTGGAAAAAGTCTGCAGAGGTTCTCCACAACCAAATCCGCGCCTTCAGTCCTCGTCCTGGCGCCTGGTGCGAGGTCGACATCGGTGGGCAGACCAAACGCCTCAAGATTTTTAAGGCAGAAGTTGCCGCTGAAGACAAAGAAATTTTTTCTAAGGACAAGTGGATTGTTTCCTGTGGGGAAGGGGCCCTATCCCTTCTAGAAGTGCAGCTTGAAGGAAAAAAAAGACTTTCCATTGGTGAGTTTGCGCAAGGGCTAAGCGGCCCCCCTAAGAGAAAAATTTAATTTTTTTTCTTGGTATTTTTTTTAAGTTTTTGTAAACTTGGACTTCCTCAGATACAAAAACCTAACAAGGAAACCTATCATGACAGGAATAGCCCCCCGAGCAGACATTCCAGCTCCTATTAAATACGTCTCATCTACAGCAAATACCGTAGCCCTACTGGGTACAGGAGCTTATCTAGCTTCAAAAGTTTGCAATAAGTGCCCAACGATTGCAAAACTTAATGGGATGGTTCCCCGTTTTTATACCTTTTTAGGTGCCGGATTCTTTGCGGGACACCTTTACTCACTCGGTTCTGATTTAGAGACCTATAGAATCATTTCACAAGATCAAGATGAGCTGAAAAGTTCCAAGGAAAAAAAACAAAAGCCCCTATTAGAAAAAATGGTCCCTGAAAACGGTTTTCTTGTAGGACGCGGAGGATGGCTTGCTTACCGCGCTGCGAGACACATCGCGAAGTTAGTGGCAACAGGGGTTCTCCTTTATGAGGGGGCCCAAGCGATGAACGTGATTAGCTCAGGTCCTAGCAACCTTCTAAAGAGGGTGGGGTCTTCAGTAGGAATAGGCGCTTATCTTTTGGATATCCTCGATCTTACGAAGAAGACGAAAGATGGCAATGAGGATGGAAGAAATGCCCTCATAAATGGGGCAGAACATGTCTTAATGATTGCTGTGAATATCGCAGCTTTAACGGTTACTTTTAAGGCCTATAAAGAGTGTGAAGGGTTTGTCGGCAGCGTCGTGAAGTTTGCGGACGCTCACACCGTTGACATCTATGGCTCGCTTTTTGCCGCCCATTTTGCCACTCACCTTGGTCGACATATCCTTTGTAAAGAGGCCATCAAGAAAAACGAAGAAGGGAAGCTCGAATCCAACCATAAATTTCTGAAGTACATTTCTGATGAGTTTTTTGGATCCCGCTCCTTTGTCCGCCTGTTAAAACTTGTTGCTGGAATTGGTGCTGAGTGCGAAGTCTCAGCTGGGCAGCTTCTTGGAATGTCTAAACACTTCGATGCTTTTTTCCATTTTTCCAAAATAGGTAATTCTTTTGCAGACCCTAAGAAAGGAGTGATACAAAAATACCTTGAAGCAAGTGAAGAGTTCAAGAAGGGAAAGACAGGAAAAGCTATTGATACTGTCGGGCTTCCAACGATCGAACTCCTTTCCAATGTATTTGGGCTTGCGAAGTGGGGTCTAGGACTTTCGGGTTATAGCCGTTACGCGAGATACTGCGGTTACTTGAAAAGCGTCGCCTCTATCTCGGCAGCAGTGATTCACATCAATCGCGCGAGAATTGAAATTCAGAAGCCTGATAAGAAAACAGAACAAGGGCTGAAACTTGCGGCTAGATCACTTTCGATCATTGGAAATGTTATCACGATGATGGGAACTTACGCAGGACCTGCGATAAAAACCCGAGGAGGACCTGTCGTTCCTAACTGGTTTAACTTCGCTCTTGCTGGTGTTATCTGGTCGGCATTTGAAGCGCAAAGCGTTCATAAAGCCTGGACAGCATAAGTTTTTATTAAACCCCTTCTTACGAGAAGGGGCTTTTTTCCGAGGTTTGACCCCATTAAAAGAGATTTGTTAACCGTTCGCCCAACCCTTTTTTTTAGAGAACGGGTTGTTTTGATCATTTTTTTTTCAATCCTTACTTCCCTTTGTGTGATCAAATTTCTCAATGAAGATTCGGTCGATCCTGATATGGAACACTTTTTTGAAAATAAAAAAACAAAAAAGGGTTGTAAGGAATAAACCTTTTTGATATGCTTTACGCTTTAACCATAAGTGGTCCGGTATCGATTTCGATGACTGTCCCACTTTGCTTAATAGTGTAAATACAAGAAAGATGGCCCCAAAGCAATTATGATAGGGGTCTTAGAAAGGATGAACACATGTCACTAAAGCTCATGGGCAAGAAAAGGGGAATGACCCGTATTTATGATGAGAGTGGAAATCTCGTTGTCTGTACGGTGATTGCTGCCGAACCCAACGTTATCGTCCAAGTCAAAAACGAGGATAAGGATGGCTATAAGGCGGTTCAGCTAGGAGCGGTCAAAGTTCCCGAAGCAAAGAAAAAAAATCTATCTAAACCTCTCGTTGGCCACTTTGCTCGAGCAAAAGTAGAGCCTCGCCGCCACCTTTTAGAATCCCGCATTGAAAATGTCGAAGAGTACCAACTGGGTCAAGAGATTGGTGTGGACTATTTTGCCGATGTAGAATTCGTCGATGTGTGCGGAACCTCCAAGGGAAAAGGGTTCCAAGGGGTCGTAAAAAGGCATGGATTTGCTGGAGGACCTGGATCTCATGGATCGGGGTTTAGCCGAACTGCAGGATCGACGGGGATGTGTAGTACTCCGGGTCGTAACATGCCAGGGATCCGAAAGGCAGGCCAAATGGGAGCAGAGAAGGTGACAGCAGAAAATCTGAAAGTCATTCGTGTTGATGCTGACAAGCAAATGATCCTTGTTAAGGGAGCCGTTCCAGGAGCGAAGAACAGCCTGATTTACATCCGGAAATCGATGAAGAAAACAAAAGTGCAAAAGGTAGGGTAGATCGTGGCGACATTGAAGAAATATGACTTAGAAGGGAAAGAGGTAGAAGAGGTCTCTATTGACGAGAAACTTCTCGACGTTTCCGTAAATCCGCAGCTGATCAAAGACTACGTCGTTGCGCTGAGGAAAAATGCACGGCAATGGAGCGCCAATACAAAAGGACGTTCTGAGATTGCTCTTTCTAACAGCAAGCCCCACCCCCAGAAAGGGACAGGGCGTGCCCGTCAAGGATGTATCAAAACAGCGCAATACCGCAAAGGGGCGATTGTTTTTGGCCCTAAGCCAAAGTTTGACCAACATGTTCGGATTAATAAGAAAGAGAGAAGAGCAGCCATCCACTACCTTTTGGCTCAAAAAGTGACAGAAGGGAATATCCGCCTTTTAAAGCTTAAGGCTCTTAAAGAGCCCAAGACAAAGTCGGTTTGTAAGTTTCTTGATGCAGCGGGATTAAAGAGTAAAAAAGTCCTTTTCCTCTGTGACCAGGGAGAAAAGACCAAGGAGCAGCGTTCCAACTTCTACCTTAGCATGCGCAACATTCCAGGAGCGAGATTTCTCCCAATCGAAAACATTAGTGGGTATGACCTGATGAGAACACAAGAAGTTGTTGTGATCGACACGGCCCAAGAAAAACTACTTAGCGCCATGGGAGGTAAATAATGAAAGAGCGAAACCCTTACCATGTGATTAAATCTCGCCACGTCACCGAAAAGACAACCGTTCTTGAAGGGCTTCAACATGCAAACAGCAACCGGTGTGTTGCCAAGTGCACGAGCCCCAAGTATGTTTTTATCGTCGATAAAAGCGCGAATAAAAATGAGATTGCGCGAGCGATCGAGACGATTTACGTCGAGAAAAAGGTTAAAGTAAAAGCAGTGAACACCATCAGCATGAAACCTAAAAAGCGACGTGTGCGTGGCTTTAGAGGGTTTCGCGCAGGGTTTAAAAAGGCAATCGTCACCCTAGAAAGTGGTGATACGATTGATGAAGCGGTTTAGGAGCGATAATGGTTAAGAAATTTCGACCGACAACACCCGGACAGAGGAAATTAGTCCTTCCCAGCTTTGGCCAGCTAACACGTGTCAAAGGAAAGCGGGCAACGATCAAACCAACAAAGTCCCTCCTTGTTCCTAAAAGACGGACAAATGGAAGAAACCACCATGGCCACATTACCTGTCGTCATAGAGGTGGAGGACACAAACGATTTTATCGCCTGATCGATTTTAAACGAGACAAAGATGGGATCGAAGCAAAAGTTGCTTCAGTTGAGTATGATCCCAACCGCTCGGCCTACATCGCCCTTTTAAATTACCGCGATGGGGAAAAGCGTTATATCATCGCTGCAGAAGGGATTAAGGAGGGAGACCTTCTCATGTCAGGAGAAAAAGCCCCTTTTAAACCTGGGTGCGCCATGCAACTAAAAAATATGCCCCTGGGCTCTACCATCCACAACATTGAAATGTATCCGGGGCGGGGAGGAAAATTTGTCCGTTCAGCAGGTCTTTCGGCGCAGCTGATGGCCCGCAGTGGTGGCTATGCAACGGTGAAGATGCCTTCCGGAGAGGTGAGAATGGTTCGAGAAACCTGCCGCGCCACCTTTGGCGTGGTCTCCAATGCCGAAAGAGCGCTTCGCGTCGAAGGAAAAGCAGGAAGAACCCGATGGAAAGGCTTTCGTCCGACAGTGCGCGGAACAGCGATGAACCCTGTTGATCACCCCCACGGAGGTGGAGAAGGGCGCCATAACGGTTACATCCCTCAGACACCATGGGGTATGCAGACAAAAGGGCTCCGCACCCGTTCGAAGAAAAAATCGAAGAAGCTGATTGTGAAAGACCGAAGGAAGAAATAAATGGGTAGAAGCTTAAGAAAAGGTCCCTTTGTGGATCACCACTTACTTAAGAAAGTCCTAAAGCAAGCAAGCGAAGGGACAAAAAAAAGCATTAAGACATGGTCGAGACGTTCGATGATTATCCCAGAGATGATTGGTCACACGTTTGATGTCCACAACGGAAAGAAATTTATCTCAGTCTTTGTATCTGAGAATATGGTGGGTCACCGTTTAGGAGAGTTTTCTCCGACAAGACTCTTTAAAACCCACCCGGTTAAGAAGTAAAGGAAAGTGAGACAATGCAAGAAGCGATAGCTAAAACGAAATATGTCCGCATCAGCCCGAGGAAAGCGCGCCTTGCAGCCGACCTAATCCGAGGCAAAGGTGTTGAAGAAGCGCTCCTTCAGCTCCTCTATAGCAACCTAAAGGGAGGACGTCTTTTAAAGAAGACCCTCGATAGCGCCATTGCCAACGCCGAGACTCTCCATAGCGTTCAACGGCGAGACCTTAAGGTTAAAGAAGTCCGTGTTGATGCAGGTCCGACTTTAAAGCGGGCAAAATCGAAAAGTCGTGGCGGAAGAGTCCCTATTTTAAAGCGGATGAGTCACTTTACAATCATTGTTGGAACGGAAGGTTAACATTATGGGACAAAAAACATCGCCAACAGGTTTTAGACTGATCCTGAAAAAAAATTGGAAGTCAGTGTGGTTTGCAAATAAGCAAGAGTGTGCAAACTTCATCGCTGAAGATAAAAAGATCCGCGAGTTTCTAATCAAGAAGCCTTGCTGCGTCGGAACAGCTGAGATCATCATCAAAAGGATGAGTGAAAAGATTGAAGTCACGCTGCACACTGCTCGCCCAGGACTTGTCATAGGCAAGAAAGGGGTAGAGATTGATGCGATGAAGCAGGAGCTCAGAAAGCTGACTGGTAAAGACATTTGGATCGAAGTTGCCGAAATCAAACGTCCCGACCTTGATGCCAAGCTTGTTGCTGAAGCAATTGCTCAACAGCTCAAAAGGCGGATGGCTTATAGACGGGTCCTAAAAAAAGCGATCCAAGCATCGATGGATGCAGGTGCTGCAGGGATTAAGGTTCAGATTTCAGGACGGATTGGTGGCGCCGAGATTGCGCGGACCGAATGGTACAAAGAAGGGCAAATCCCCCTCCAAACCATGCGTGCCCCCATTCAATATGCCACAGCACGGGCTGAAACCACCTATGGCTCCATTGGAGTCAAAGTTTGGATTAATAAAGGTCAGCAACACGGATAGGAATTAGGAGAAGTTTGAAATGAAACAGATGCCCGGACGGCCGAAATATCGCAAACAACAGAAAGGATCGATGAGTGGCACAGCTGGCTCAGGACAGTTCGTTGAATTCGGTGATTATGGAATGCAGATCCTTGACCGAGGACGGATTACGAATCAGCAGATCGAAGCGTGTCGTGTTGCAGTCAACCGAACCTTTAGTCGTAAGGGAAAAGTATGGATTCGGATTTTCCCCGACAAGCCGATTACAAAAAAACCTGCCGAAACCCGAATGGGTAAAGGAAAAGGGGGGACGGACCACTGGGTGGCCGTTGCCCGTCCAGGAAGGATTTTGTTTGAAGTTGCTAATGTATCCGAGGATGAAGCAAGAGAGGCCTTAGCAAAAGCAGCCGCAAAGCTTCCCTACCGGACACGCTTTGTAAAGCGGCTAGAAAGAGTTTAAGGAGAAAGACAAGTGTTAAAAGCAGAAGAGTTAGTGAATCAATCGACCGAAGAACTTGAGGCAAAGTACGAAGACACTTGCCGCGATATTTTTGAGCTCATAAGTGAGCTCCGGGTTTCTAGAAAGCTAGAAAAACCCCACGAGTTAAAAGAAAAGAAAAAAGACCGGGCGCGAATCCTTACTGTTTTGCGTCAAAAGAAAAACGGATAGGTTCATGGAAGCTCAAGGAAGAAAAAAAGTTAAAGAAGGAACAGTTGTTTCAGCAAAAATGAACAAGACCGCAGTGGTCAATGTTGAGAGAACCATCCTTCATCCCCGCTATAAAAAAGTGATTAAGCGAGGGAAGAAATACTACGCGCACAACGAAAAGGGAGAACTCAAGGTGGGTCAAAAAGTCCGCATCGAAGAGACCCGTCCCCTTTCTAAGTTAAAGCGATGGATAATTGTCGACGTGCTTTCATAAAAACAGGTAAGAGAAGAATGATTCAACAAGAGACAGAACTAGAAGTAGCAGATAACAGCGGAGCCAAGAAGGTCAAGTGCTTTAAGGTCCTAGGAGGAACGAGAAGACGGTATGCTGGCGTGGGAGATATTGTTGTTTGTTCGGTGAAAGCGGCAGATCCCAAAGGAAATGTGAAGAAAGGGGATGTTGTTAAAGCGGTTATAGTCAGAACAAAAAATTACATCCGCCGAAAAGATGGTTCCATGCTAAAGTTTTACGACAATAGCTGTGTCATCATAGACGACAAGAAAAATCCCAGGGGAACCCGTATCTTTGGCTCTGTAGCCCGAGAGGTGCGTGACCGTGGCTTTATTAAAATTGGGTCGCTTGCCCCCGAAGTGATTTAAAGAGGAAAATAATGAAACAAAAATGGATCAAAACAGGTGATAAAGTCCTCGTTATCAGTGGAAACGACCGAGGAAAGACAGGTGAAGTCATCGCCAAAAAAGATTCTCAGATCCTTGTGCAAGGGATCAATGTCCGAAAAAGACATATGAAGGCGCGCCAGCAAGGGCAGAAATCTGAAATTGTCAGCTTAGAAAAGCCGATTCACATCTCTAACATTGCCCTTTGTGATGGCGAAGGAAAAAAGATTAAGCTCAACGTGAAACTTGGCAAAGATGGATCTAAAGAGCTTGTTTATCTCGATAACGGGAAGGAAGTGAGTTATCGAACCTTAAAAAAACCGGTGAAAGCATAAATCATGTCAAGATTAAAGAAGAGATACCAAGAAGAAATTAAAGAGGCTCTAAACAAGAAGTTCTCTTACACAAACCCGACAAAAATTCCTGAGCTGAAAAAAGTTGTCATCAGCATGGGAGTTGCCGAAGCGATCAAAGACAAAAACGTCTTGCAAGATTGTGTCAAAGAGCTCACCCTGATCTCCGGTCAGAAGCCGGTGATTACGATGGCGAAAAAGTCGGTGGCAAACTTCAAACTTCGAGAAGGGCAAGCCATTGGGTTAAAGGTGACCCTAAGGGGAAAGCGGATGTATGACTTTTTCGACCGCTTTTGCAACATCGTTTGTCCTCGTATTCGAGATTTTCGAGGGTTTAACAAGAAAGGGGACAAAAGGGGGAGTTACTCTCTCGGGCTGTCAGATCAGCAAATGTTTCCGGAGCTAAACCTCGATGAAGTCAAAAGAGACCAAGGGATGAACATCACTTTTGTCACAACGGCACAAGAAGAAAAGGAATGTCTCGAGCTGCTCACCCAGCTAGGGCTTCCCTATAAGAGAGAAAATTAAGAGGATAGGATGGCAATCACCGATACAGTCGCAGATTTATTGACCAGAATTCGCAATGCAAAAGATGCAAAGCACAAATATGTTGATGTTCGATTCAGCAAGCTGAACCAGTCGATCATCGATGTTCTTAAAGAAAAAGGATATGTGAACCAATTTCTGATCAATGAGAAGAAACACCAGATCCGCGTCTTTTTGAAGTATCTAAAAAACTCAAGAAATAGTATTATCCATGGACTAAAGCGAGTCTCGAAGCCAGGCCTGAGGAAGTATGTGGGTCATCAAGACATTCCGAAGGTCTTTAGTGGGCTAGGAATTGCGGTCCTTTCTACTCCCTCAGGAGTTCTAGAAGGGGAAAAAGCTCGAGAGATGAAAGTAGGTGGAGAACTTCTCTGCTTGGTTTGGTAAAAATTAGGAAGTAACGAAAAAATGTCACGATTAGGTAAAGCACCCATTCCTCTTCCAAAAGAGGTAGAGGTCAAAATTTCAAAAGAGGCCGTTGAGGTCAAAGGTCCTAAAGGGACGCTCAAGCACCCATTTCCTCATGGGATTTCGGTCAAAGTAGAAGCGGACCACGTTCACGTTTTGTTTGACGAGAAAGCAGGCCTTGAAAAGCCCATGTATGGACTCCATCGCTCACTCATTAACAACGCTATTGTGGGAGTCAGCGCCGGCTTTGAAAAACAGCTTAGCCTAATTGGAGTGGGATACCGCGCCGCTGTAAAAGGAAACGTCTTAGATCTTCAGCTCGGTTTTTCCCATCCTTCGCAGGTGGCGATTCCGTCTGAGCTCCAAGTGACCGTTGAAAAAAACACACTGATCAAAGTGACCGGAGCAAATAAGCAAATTGTGGGTCAGTTTGCAGCTAACGTACGGGCTTTACGTCCTCCCGAGCCTTATAAAGGGAAAGGGGTTCGCTACGTTGATGAATATGTCCGCAAAAAAGCGGGTAAATCGGCTAAAGGGAGTTAGTAAGAGATGCATTTAAACTTAAAAAAGCGGACCACCATCCGAAAAAAACGGGCTTTCCGTATCCGCAAAAAGTTGCGAGGAACTGCAGAGCGTCCCCGCCTTTCAGTTTCGAAAACAATCAACCACATTGGCGTTCAGCTCATCGACGATGAGAAAGGGATGACCCTTGCAAGTTATAGCACCCTTACCAAAGAGCTAAAAGGAAAAAAGTCCAAAGAAAATGCCCGTCTTGTTGGCGAAAAGATCGGAGAGCTGGCCAAAGGGAAAAACATCGACCGGGTGGTATTTGATCGTGGACGATTTAAATATCATGGAATCATTGCTGAGCTCGCAAACGGTGCTCGGGAAAAAGGAATAAAATTTTAGGAACATTCATGGCGAAGAAAGGCAAAAGAGAAGAAGATTTCAACACCGAATTTGAAGAGAAAGTCCTCTATATCAACCGCTGCTCAAAAGTGGTAAAAGGGGGGCGTAAGTTTAGCTTTTCTGCTCTCGTGATTGTTGGAGATGGAAATGGCCGTGTAGGAGTGGGCTTTGCCAAAGCCAATGAGGTTGCTGATGCCATCCGCAAGGGAGGCGAAGCAGCCCGCAAAAACATCCTCACCTTCGAGCTTGAAGGAACCTCGATCCCTCACGAAATTATTAGCGACTGGGATGGAGCCAAAATTCTTTTAAAACCCGCAAAACCGGGAACAGGAATTATTGCAGGGTCTAAGATGCGCGCTGTTCTTGAAGTCAGTGGCATTAAAGATGTGATTGGAAAAAGCTTAGGGTGCAACAACCCCCTGAACCAAGTCCACGCCACATTCCAAGCTCTTGGTGAGCTGAGAAATAGACAAGAGACACTCGAAGCGAGAGGTGCTGCCGTATGAAACTATCAGAGCTAAAAGATACCCACCGCAAGCCAAAAAGAAGAAAGCGTGTAGGAAGAGGTCCCGGTTCTAAAATGGGAAAAACCTCTTGCCGTGGCCATAAAGGAGACAAGTCCCGCTCTGGTTATAAGAGACGAGGAGGAAAAGAAGGAGGGCAACTTCCTCTATTCCAAAAACTTCCTCATCGTGGCTTTTCCAACAAGCAATTTGCCGTTCCCATGTATGCGATTAATCTAGACCGGATCGAAGCCCACTTCGAAGATGGTGAAATCGTTAGTAGAGAGACCTTGATGGAAAAGGGCTTTCCCATGCGGCGGATGAAAGGGGGCTTTAAAGTCCTTGGCAATGGCGCTCTCACCAAGAAAGTGGTGATTGAGGCCAACAAATATTCCAAAAACGCGATCGTCAAGCTTGAGAAGCAAGGCATTGAATTTAAGCGCATTTAAGTTAGGTCAATATGCTCCAAGCGATTAAAAAGATCTTTTCTATCGAAGAAGTCAAGACAAAAATTGTCTTTACCCTCTTAATGCTTTTAGTTTGTCGTATTGGGGCTTATATCCCTGTTCCCGGGATCAATGGGGATGAGGTTTTTCAAGTCTTCCGTCAACTGACGGGAGGAAGTCAAAACCTCTTTCAACTTGTCGATATCTTTTCAGGGGGCGCCTTTGCTCAGATGACAGTGATTGCTCTTGGAGTGATGCCCTATATCTCCGCATCGATCATCATGCAAATCCTTGTCGCCGTGGTTCCCTCTCTCCAAAGAGATATGCGGGAAAATGGCGAGGCAGGGAAGCGGAAGATGGGCAAAGGGATCCGAATGATGACCATTGTCCTAGCTCTTTTTCAGTCGGCCCTCCTTTCCAAATATGCCCTTAGCCTCAACGCCTCTCATCCAGGGATCATTGTTCCCCAGATGCTAAATGCCCAAATCCTAGGATTTCCGTGGCTCTTTTTCCTGACCGTCATGGCAGCGATGAGTACTGGAACCCTCTTTTTGATGTGGATTGGAGAACAAATTACAGAGAGGGGAATAGGAAATGGAATCAGCCTCATTATCTCCGTTGGAATTCTCTCTTCCCTACCTCGCACTCTCGGAACCATTATTAGACAGCTCAATTTAGACTCCCAGGAGCCGGGGCAGATGACCTTTTCCTCTATCGTTGTCCTCTCGATCGTCTTTATCATGATTATTTTAGGAACGATTTTGATCATTCAAGGGACCCGGAAAATTCCTCTTCAATATGCAAGACGTGTCGTGGGGAGAAGAGAAAGTCAGGGAGGAAGCTCCCACATCCCCCTAAAAATCAATTACGCAGGTGTCATCCCCGTTATCTTTGCCTCCTCTCTTTTGATGTTTCCTGCAACAATCGCCCAGTTTTTAAGTAAAGGGACATGGCTCGCTTCCGTTGTAGGATGGCTCTCTCCCGGTAGCTGGGTCTATACCGCAATATTTGTCGTCCTCATCCTCTTTTTTACCTATTTTTGGACGGCAACACAGTTTCATCCGGAGCAGATAGCTTCCGATATGAAGAAGAATGGAGCCTTTATTCCTGGAGTTCGTCAAGGGCGCCCCACGCAAGAATTTTTAGAGTCGACGATGAATCGAATCACCCTTGCCGGCGCCGTTTTCCTTGCTCTCATCGCTATTTTACCAACCTTAGTAGGTAAAATTTTAAGTGTAGACGCTTCGATCAGCCACTTTTTCGGGGGAACATCGCTCCTCATCCTTGTAGGGGTGATCCTCGATACGACGAAGCAGATCGAATCTCACCTGTTGATGAAGCGGTATGACGGCTTTATGAAAAAAGGAAGAATTTCGGGTAAAATATAAAGGTTGAAACATTTTGTCAGTTTCTGCTAATATCATACCCACAAATGAAGTATTAAAGAAGGATTTTAACCTATGCCCCGTGTGATTGGAATCGATATTCCAGGTAACAAGCGCCTTGTTATCAGTTTGACCTACATCTATGGAATCGGAAAGGCGTTTGCAAAAGAAGTAATCCAAAAGCTTGGATTAGATGAAAATATGCGCGCTCACAACCTGACCGACGAAGAGGTTTCGAAGCTCAATGCGATCTTAACCTCTGAGTACATGGTAGAAGGAGACCTCAGGCGGCAAGTACAAAATAACATCAAACGGCTGATCAGTATCAATGCTTACCGTGGAATGAGACACCGCTTAGGCCTTCCTACCCGAGGGCAGAGAACCCGCTGTAACGCACGGACCCGCAAAGGGAAAAAGAAAACTGTAGCTGGCAAGAAAAAAGCCGTTTAACGTAGGAGTATCAATTGGCTAAGCAAGAAAAAGCGACTAAAAAGACACCGATGGTCAAGAAGGCACCGACGCGCGCCAAGAAGAAAGTTTCAAGAACGATCCCGAGTGGAATTGCCCACGTTAAAGCGACATTTAACAACACCATCGTTTCCATTACCGATCCTTCAGGAAATGTCATTGCATGGGCAAGTGCTGGAAAAACCAATTTTACAGGATCTAGAAAATCATCCGCATTTGCAGCCTCTGTTGCAGCACAAGATGCGGGGAAGATTGCGATGACCCATGGAATGAAAGAAGTTGAGGTCTGTTTGAAAGGGCCTGGAGCAGGAAGAGAATCTGCCGTTCGCGGCCTTCAAAGTGCCGGACTCATCATTACTCTGATTAAAGATAAGACTCCCATCCCCCACAATGGTTGTCGCCCAAGAAAAAGACGTCGTGTATAAGGAGAGAGGAAATCTATGACAGTTAAGTATGGCAAATTTGAGTTGCCGACGAATATTAAAATTGAAGAAGCGAGTAAATCAGATACCTACTCTCGTTTTATCGCAGAGCCTTTTGAAAGAGGATTTGGACACACCGTTGGAAATGGTTTAAGACGGATCATGCTCACCTCACTTGAGGCACCATCGATCGTCTCTATCAAGATCGAAGGGGTTCCACACGAATACACAGCTATTGAGGGAATTGTTGAGGACATGACTCATATCATCCTCAACCTCAAAGAAGCTCGCCTCCGCAAGCTTCCCCTTGAGGAAAACCGAGACACCCGAGGACCGAAGATCCTTTCAAAAACCCTTGAGATCACGCAAGCGATGCTTGACGACAACGGGGGGCAAGTCAACATCACCTTCAAAGACATTATGGGTGAGTCTAACTTCGAAATTGTGAATCCTGACCACCATATCTTTAAGGTAACAATGCCGATGAAGAAGCGGATTGATTTGAAAGTAGCGATTGGAAGAGGGTATGTTCCATCAGAGCGGCACGAGCTTGCTGACAAAGTCGTTGATGAAATCGTTGTCGACTCAGCCTTTTCACCTGTTTGTCTTGTGAACTACTTTGTTGAGAATACCCGAGTAGGGCAAGATACCGACTATGACCGTCTTATCTTGGAAGTAACAACAGATGGAAGGATCACCCCACAAGAGGCCTTAACATTTGCAACACAAATCGGTGTGCTCCATCTAGAAGTCTTTAACACCTTGAAGTTTCAGGATCTTTCTTACGATCACGAAGAGATGGAATCTGACTCCGATCGAGATGAGCTTTTAGCGAAACTCTCCCTCAAGATTAATGAAATTGAACTTTCAGTACGTTCAACCAATTGCCTTCTTCAGGCAAACATCGATACGATTGCAGAGCTTGTCATCATGCCTGAACCAGAGATGCTCAAATTCCGCAACTTTGGGAAGAAGTCTCTTAATGAGATCAAAGCCAAGTTAGAAGATATGGAGCTGAGCCTAGGAATGGATTTGGCCCGCTATGGAATCAACCGCGATAACGTCAGACAAATTGTTGAAGAGTATTTACAAGAAAAAGCAGGACAAGAAGTATCATGAGACATCAGAAACGGACAGTTAAGCTCAATAGAAACGGCTCCCACCGTCGGGCGATGATCGCTAATATGCTAAAAGCTCTTGTTGAGCATGGACAAATTGAAACCACCGTAGCGAAAGCGAAAGCGCTCCGCCCCCATGCCGACCGGCTCATCACCATGGCCAAGAAGAACACCTTGGCATCGCGTCGAGCTGCTATTTCAAAAATGATGGTTTCCTACAATGCCCTTTCCTCAAAAGAGGCCCGCGCAGCAAAAAAAGGGGATACTTCCTCTTACAACACCGACAGAAGAGTGATGGGCAAGCTCTTTGGTGAGCTTGGTGAACGCTACGTTGCACGTGCAGGAGGTTATACCCGTATTGTCCGGAAGGAAAACCGCCAAGGGGATAGCTCTCCTCTTTGTATCATCGAATACGTTCAATAAGCGTTGCCCTTTTCAGCTCCATCCAGTATGATTTGAAAAAAAGGTTACGAAGGATAGCGCATGGGAAAGATACGTGTTGGAATTAATGGTTTTGGTCGGATTGGCCGGTCGGTCTTTAGACTAGCTTTTGAAAAGTTTAGCGACATTGAGATTGTTGCTGTCAATGACTTAGTTGCTCCTGCAAACCTTGCTTATCTTGTCAAACATGATTCCGTCCATGGCCGTTTTGCCCACTCGATCGAAGCAAAGGGAGAAACCTTTGAGGTCGATGGCAAGCACACCGTCCATGTTCTAGAAGAAAAAGAGCCTAACAAACTTCCCTGGAAAGACCTAAATGTTGATTATGTCATTGAATCGACAGGGCTCTTTACCTCCCGGGAAAAAGCCGAACTTCACCTTAAAGGGGGAGCGAAGCGAGTGATTATCTCAGCTCCTGCCAAAGATGGGGTTCCCACCTTTGTGATGGGGGTCAATCATAAAAAATTCGATCCAAAAAAAGATACGATTCTTTCCAATGCCTCATGCACAACCAATTGCTTAGCTCCTTTGACCAAAGTGCTTTTGGACCATTTTGGGATAGAAGAGGGGTTGATGACGACCATTCATGCCTTAACACCGACCCAGCCGATCCATGACGGTCCGTCTAAAAAAGATTTACGTGGGGGGCGCAGTGGCGCCTTCAACATTATTCCCGCCTCTACCGGAGCTGCCAAAGCGGTGGCCCTGTGTATTCCAGAGGTGAAGGGAAAGCTGACAGGGATGGCCTTTAGGGTCCCTGTTGCCGACGTCTCTGTAGTTGATTTAACAGTAAAGCTGACGAAATCGACCAGTTATGATACACTATGCAAGACGATGAAGTCGGAAGCAAATTCAAATTTAAAAGGAATACTAGGATACACCGAGGAAGATGTTGTCTCCTCTGATTTTATTGGAGACACCCACTCCTCATACTTTGATGCCCATGCCGGGATAGCGTTAAATGAGAACTTCTTCAAACTGATTTCCTGGTATGACAATGAAATAGGGTATTCCTGCCGTTTGCTCGACTTGATCCGCTACATAGCCAAAACACAATAACCTTTAACATGGAACAGATTAGTGGATTTTACACGAGAACCCTTAGTAGAAACAGTCATCACCCCCAAGGAGGGATTTAAGCTCATTATCCGCGCGAGTAGCGGAGCTAGTGAAGAGGAATATTCAGTCGGCGCCGTTGAAGTCGTTGCTTTTGGCAATTGTTACTTCTTCCGCTCTCTTGAAAAGCCCAAAGCGTTTCTCCTTCCGATGACCGAGTATGAAGTTGTAGAAGCGCGAGAGACGCGCACGGTCCTTAAAAAGCCAAAGATTGAAAAAGCGATTAAGATTGGTGGGGGCAAAAAAACTGTTCCGCAAAAAGCTTCTTCTGAGGAAGAGGCCAAAGAGGAGCCGAAGAAAAAAGAAAGGAAGCGGAGCCGGAAGCGAGGCGCCAAAGTCGAAGAAGCGCCCAAAGAGGAATCTGGAGAGGAAAAAGAGCCCGCTCCACCACCTCCCCGCCGGACCCTTCTTCCTCCCCCAACAAGCCTCATCTCCGAGCAGATTGATCGGTATAAAGATTACCTGACCGAGCGGGGAGCGATTACTCCCGGAGATATCGAAGCTGTAGAAAAAGAGGTGGCCGAAGAAAGCGCTCCCGCCGAAGAAAAGGTGGTCGATATCGCAACGGAAACACCCCCCACCACGCCTGAAGAACCAGAGTCTTGATTCTTAACTGCTGAAAAGGTAGACTCTAGCTTTAACTCTTCCTTGAAGGAAGAGTTAAAGCCTCCCACGCTCGGGTGGTGGAATTGGTAGACACAAGGGACTTAAAATCCCTTGGCCTCACGGCCGTGCGGGTTCGAGTCCCGCCCCGAGCAGACTTAAATTTCTAGTCTTTTTCCGGAAAGCGTGCGAAAGATGGGGGAATGGACTTTTTCAACAGCCCCACAATATGTTTTGGGTCATTTACATGATAAAATAGGAGAAATTATGACAAGTGCAACCGATAGAAACGTTACAATCGCTGAGGCCTACTACCAAGCAATGGAAAGAAAAGAGATCTCTGCCTTAGAGCAGTATCTCCATCCTGACGTTGAGTTTATTGCACCCCTAGCCAAAACACAGGGAAAAGAAGCTTTAATTGAAGGTGCTAAAAACTTTGCTTCTTTTTTTAACACGCTCACAATACATGCAAAATTTGGCGATGATGACAAGGCCGTAATCGTTTACGACCTAGATTGTCCCATGCCCGTTGGGAGTTTTCGCGCCGTTGCACTTATGAGTTTCGAGGATGAGCTAATTTCGCGCGTTGAGCTGTTTTACGATGCCCGACCATTCGAAAAATAAAGGCCAGATGTACTTCAAGCTTCTTTTGATTGGCTAACAAAGAAGCTCTAAAATAGAGGTTAAAATGACTAACATCCAGAAAGTTGATAATAAGAAAGAAGTTCTTGAGAGTTATAAAACCCTCTTGGACGAGGTCAAAGAAAAAGTAAAAACTTCTCAATTAAAGGCTGCTTTATCGGTAAATCGAGAGCTTATTCAACTTTACTGGGAAATAGGGCAATCAGTGTACCAAAAACAATCAGAAGAAGGATGGGGAGCTAAAACCATCGATAAGCTGGCAAGAGATCTAAAAGCAACTTTTCCAGATCTAAAAGGGTTTTCAAAAACAAATATTAGCTACATGGTTAAATTTGCAAAAGAATACCCCAATATCCAAATTGTCCAGCAAGCTGCTGGACAAATTCCTTGGGGACACAATATGCTCCTCCTGGATAAAATAAATTGTTTAGAGTTAAGGGTTTGGTATATTAATAAGATTATGGAAAATGGGTGGAGTCGAAATGTTCTCTTGCATTGGATAGATAATGAGCTGCATAAAAGGGAGGGACAGGCTTCTAATAATTTTGAGTCCACACTTCCCCCAGCACAGTCTGATTTAGCTCGTGAGACAATCAAAGATCCGTATAATTTTGATTTCTTAACTCTCCGGGACAAGTTTGATGAAAAAGAGCTAGAGAGTGGGCTTCTTGATCACATACAAAAATTTTTGATTGAATTAGGACAGGGTTTTGCTTTTCTAGGTAGGCAATACCCTATTACGGTTGATGGAGAAGATTATTTTTTGGATTTATTTTTCAAACTCGCCGGAAGACCTCTTCCTTTAGGGAGAGGATGAAAGGCGAAAAACGATCTTTGCAAGTAAGACTTGCTTAGGAGTTTTAATTTATAAGTTGACAGAAAAAGAGATAAAACCTCAAAATGTTTAATAGTTTTAAAGTGCAGCTAGGGAAGTAACGAAAACCAAGTTCGCTTTGGCTCACTTTGAGTTTTTTTAAATAACCAGAGTTACCGTGGGACTCACGGGATTTAAAGCCTGTGGAGAGGAGACA
>JAJFMJ010000010.1 GCA_021772275.1 Chlamydiota bacterium
TCCTCGCCTCCCTAAAGGGAGGAGATTCCAAGCATCTATGCTTAGATAGGTACTAAATCGCTTGTTCCCTATAGTTCCTGCTTCATCGAGTAGACTACTGTCTCCTCTCCACAGGCTTTAAATCCCGTGAGTCCCACGGTACTCTGGTTATTTAAAAAAAACTTAAAGTGAGCCAAAGCAAACTTGGTTTTCGTTACTTCCCTAGCTGCACTTTAAAACTATTAAACAGTTTGAGGTTTTATCTCTTTTTCTGTCAACTTATAAATTAAAACTCCTAAGCAAGTCTTTCTTGCAAAGATCGTTTTTCGCCTTTCATCCTCTCCCTAAAGGAAGAGGTCTTCCGGCGAGTTTGATAATAATCGTAACGGCTTACTAGCGGACAGCTCACTGCACGGCTTTTCTTCGCCTCCGGCTACGAAGCCGTGTCAGTTTTGCTGGAAAACGGTTTTTTCTATATTTGCTAAAGAAGGGAACGGAGTACTTTTCCTGCGAAGGGACAGTTTCTTCAACCGTCAGGTTGAAAAGAACTGCCCGGAGCAGTCCGCGGCTTCAAGGCGAGCCTGTAAAACCGGCATGAAGGAGGGGCCCGCACAGGGTAGTAACCCGGGCCCCCGACTGAAGGTTCGGTTTGACTGCTCGCTTGAAGCTCAATGGGGGCAGCGGGGGGCTTTTGCCCCCGACGCATCTAGATATAGTTTTTTGGAGGTTCCCGCTCGCTTTACAGAGGGATATTCAGGTAAAACAAACCATCAAAATCGCTAAAAACTACCAAGCGTTAAATTTTGATGAAGCGATCGCCAGGTTTGGGCTGATCATCATCTTTACCACCAGGAGCACCTCCTGGGCGTCCCCCTGCGGCTTGAGGATGCTTACTAGGATCGATCCCACCTGGGAAGCCTGTAGCCCCGGGATCACGTCCTTCAATAATGTTTTTAGCGCGCTCGCGCCACTTTTCAACCGCTTCGACAAAAAGAGGGGCAAAACGTCTAAGGGAAGAAGGGTCAGCGCCCGATCCCATTTCCAAAACGCAGTGCATTAGAATTAGCTCTTCTTTAATCGCAACACCGATACCGCCTCCAGCCATCTGGCCACCAAGCATCGACCCTTCAAGGAGAGCTTCGTAAAGTTTTAATTTGGAAGGATCATCTTTTGGAAGCCCATCCAAAATGGGAGAGTAAAGGTAAAGACGATCTGAATTAGGCTCGTAGGTTAGGTGAAGGGAAAAGGCATTATCAATCCCTAAAATACAAGTGTGGTTTTCATCGAAAGCCAATCCCTCTAGATTCAGTTCTTTTCCGAACTCTCTTAGGTTAGCTTCAGCGTTTTGCAGTGACATTTACGTCTCCTCCGTAATAGTTTCATAACACATTCTTTAGGGAATTTTCACAGGATTGGATAAAAAGTGCAACCAAAAAATTCATTCAAGAACAACTTCTTTCAAAAGTATAGCTGAGCTTCCTATAGCATTCAACATATCTTTAATTTTAATTCCTTTAGAAATATAAGGGAAAATTATGGCATTAGGTGTTACACAGGCAGGCAACAAGACAACATTTGCTCTTTATTCGAGCCATATCGCCGAGCTCACTCTCTGCCTATTCAAGGGAGAGGCCCTTTTTCTTGAGGCTCCTCTGGAGCGTCAAGAAAATACTTGGAGCGTGACCTTAGAAGATCTTCCCAAAAGCTACGAATATACCTACCGGATAGGAAATCTTGAGGTGATTGATCCCTATGCCAAGCGGCTCACCACGCGGGGGGTAGTCGCCCCTACCCCTCCTTTCGACTGGGAAAACGATGCCCGCCCCCTCATCCCCGATGAAGAGCTAGTGATCTATGAAATGCATGTGGGAGGGTTGACCAAAGACCCCTCCTCTAAAGTCGAGAAGCCAGGAACCTTTCTGGGAATGATCGAAAAAATCCCCCACCTTAAGGAGCTTGGGATAAATGGGGTCGAGCTCCTTCCGGTCCATACCTTTGACCCCAAAAAAAACTACTGGGGATATGCGACCGAAAACTTCTTTACCCCGCAGCCCCAATATGGAACTCCTGAAGATTTTAAGACTCTTGTCAAAGCGCTCCACGGCGCCGGAATTGAGGTGATCCTCGATGTGGTCTACAACCATACCGGTACAAGGGCCCCTTTTGAAGTGATTGATCCAAACACCTATTATATGATGCGTGAAGGGGAGCATTTGAACTACTCGGGGTGTGGCAATACCTTAAACTGCAACCACCCTGTTCTTCAAGACCTGGTCGTCGACTCTCTACGCTACTTTGTCACCGAGTACCATGTCGACGGGTTCCGATTTGATCTCGCCCCCATCCTCACTCGGGGGACCGATGGAGAGCCCCTTGAAAAGCCACCCCTCCTTAGAAGGATCGAGCGAGATCCCCTCCTTGGCCCTACCCGCCTGATTGCCGAAGCCTGGGATGCCGCTGGTCTCTACCAAGTGGGAACCTTTCCCTCTTACCGTTTTGGAGAGTGGAACGACCAATTTCGGAACACCATCCGCCATTTTATCCGGGGCGATGGGGATTACGATGCGGTTAAAAAGCGGCTTGGGGGATCGCCTGACCTTTATAACCAAGCGACTAAAAGCTACAATTTCATCACCATTCATGATGGTTTTACCCTCCGCGACCTTGTTTCCTATGACCACAAACACAATGAAGCCAACGGAGAGGATAATCGCGATGGGATTGACGACAATATTTCCTGGAGCTGCGGCGTTGAAGGACCCACTGATGACCCTGCCATTTTATTCTTAAGAGAAAAGCAGATGCGCAACTTTTTCCTCGCCCTTCTGATGGCCAAGGGGATCCCTATGCTCCTTATGGGAGATGAGTATGGCCATACCAAAGGGGGAAATAACAATACCTGGGCTCAAGATAATAAGCTAAACTACTTTCTCTGGGACGCTCTAGAAAAAAACCACTCTCTTTTTCAGTTTGTTTCCAAGCTCATTGGTTTGCGGAAAAAATATCTTCCCCTCAAAAACTGGATCTGGATCGGTGATCGGCCCCTTGCGGCGCTGATTGACAATCGGGTGATTGTCGCCTTTAACCCTCTCCCGAGCGATGCCTCCCTCCCCCTTCCTGAGGGAAACTGGACCCGCCTCATCGACACCCATCTTCCCGATGAAAAAGAGGAAGAAGCCAGCGGCTCTTATGACCTCCATCCCTTTAGCGCTATACTTCTAGTTGCTACTTAAGTAACGACCACATACAATGTTCGACTATGGGTCCAACTTACCGACATAGGTAACACTTTTCCACTAATCCCCACTTCTCTTCATTGCCACATAAAGACAATTCAGGTATCCTCACTTTTCTATAGAATTATGGAGCCTTGTTTGCATATGTTAAAACGATTTGGTCTTATCCTTACCCTCTGTGTGGCATTTTTTGGCTGCGTAACGAAAGGGAACCACGAAACAACCACCCGCTTCCACGACGATGGACGGGCAAAACCTTCGGTCGCCTTCATCCCTGTTTTTGATCGCTCGGAAGCCAATGTGGGTTGGAGCCTCTCGGAAGAATTTACCGATCAACTCCGGAGCCGCCTCGCAAAACGGAAAAATTTTTACCTCAGCGACCCTTTTGAAATTCATGAAATCGTGTCGGACCTCAGCGCCGAAAACAACCCTTTCGGAAAAAAAACAAGCTGGATCAAGAAAGCTTTCCACGGAAAAGAGTTTGTCGTCTTCACCGAACTTGTCGAACATGACATCCATGGAAAAATCCCTCGAGGCAACTTCCTCGATAAGATTACCCCTTCTTCAGAGCTGACTTTAACAATGCGGATCCGGGTCTTCGATTTGCGAGGGGAAAAACCTGAAGTGATCCTTCAGGAGTTTGTCCACCAGGATCACTCCATTCCCCGCCCCTCAAATATTAGCGACCCTAACCCTGAAAAATGGAAGCGGGTCACTTTCTCTGTCTCTCCTTTAGGAATCGCCCACTCTCAGTTTGCTAAAGAGGTGGCCAAACGGATCGAGGATTATATTCTTCTCTCCAAGACCCAGTGATGGCTATGTACTCCTATTTCTCTTGATAGGAGCAGCCGTTTTATGGGTGGCAGACCGCCTCCACTTTTTTCGGGTGAAAGTTCTCCCTCCAGCAGGGGGAAAGCTCCGCTACCCCATTTTGGGAGTCATCGGCTACCTTCTGATCTTTTTCTTAGGAGCCCCTTTGCTCATTCACCTCCTAAGCGGCTATCTCCCTATCAACTCTCCAGCAGTGATGATGACTACCTTGCAAATGGTCTCTCTTGCCCTCACCCTCCTCTATCTTCTCGGGTTTTCCCTTATGCAAGAACGGGCGACACTCAGAGCGATCTGGATCCATCCAGAGCGATCTCGCCTCACTTGCCTTTGTGAAGATTTTGGGCTGGGGATTGTGACCTGGCTCGTCGCCTTCCCCGTCACCTTAGCCTTGGGACAACTTGCCGAACTTGTCACCTACATCATCACGGGAAAAGAGGGGATCGATCAACTTGCCATCCGCTTCTTAAAACTGGTCAAAGAGTCCCCCTCTCTTCTAACAATTGCTCTGGTTGCGATTGTTGTCATTGCTCCGGTGATTGAAGAGCTCGTCTTCCGCGGGTTTCTCTACACCTACTTGAGACAAAAGATGAGCAAGATGGGGGCGATCCTCCTCTCCTCTCTGATTTTTGCAATTTTCCACTTTTCGCCGCAGCAAGGGGTGAGTAATGTCCCACTTCTTTTCTCTTTGTTTACGTTTTCTTTTTTCCTTGCCTTTCTCTATGAAAGACAACGCTCTTTGCTCGCTCCGATCGCTTTACACATGACATTCAATTCAATAAGTGTTATCCGTATAATTTTAACTTGATGGCTACTATAAGTATGAATCGTTGCGCTTTTTCCTTGACCGCTTATGGCATGAGTGATGTGGGTCTTGTCCGGAAAAACAACGAAGATATCTTCCTTAACATGGAGAAGTATGCCTTTTTTGCTCTGGCCGATGGAATGGGAGGGCATAACGCCGGAGAAATCGCCGCTAAAGAGGCGGTCCGCTTCGTCTCTGCTTCGATCGAAGAGCTCTTCGTCTCAAGTGAAAGGGAGTGGAACGTTTTTGATCTCTACTCCTTTAGTGAACTTTGTATTAAAAATGCCAATAGCTGGGTCCACCACCTTGGGACCAAAAAAAAGAATTACCAAGGGATGGGAACCACCCTCTGTACCCTCCTTTTTCATGAGCGCTCCCTCATCTATGGCCATGTAGGCGACAGCCGGGTCTACCGCCTCCGAGATGACATTTTAGAGCAGCTTACCCTTGACCACTCCCTGACCAATGAGATGATCGCTCAGGGGCAAGTCTCCAAAGAGGAGTCAGAAAAACTCCCTTATAAAAATGTTTTAACGCGGGCGATCGGCACCCAAAATGAGGTAGAAGCCGAAATCCATATTGCCCCTGTAATCGCTAATGATATATACTTGGTCTGCAGCGACGGTCTCACCGACCAGGTGAGCGACCAAGAAATCGCTGAGATTTTATACGATGCCAAGGATATCAAAAGTGCGACAACGCAGCTCGTCGAAAGAGCTAAAGAGGAGGGGGGTCATGACAACGTGACCGTCATGACGATCAAAGCCGATGAAAAAGAGAATCTATCTCGACAATAACGCCTCTACCCCTTTAGACCCCATCGTCCTAGATGCTATGATTGGAGAACTCGCTGCTTCTCCTCGCAATCCCTCCAGCTTCCACTCCTTCGGGCAAGAAGGGAAAAAGGTCCTTTCAAGTAGCCGCAGTGTAATCGCCGATTTTTTAGGTGTGAGATCGAGCGAAATTCTCTTTACCTCTGGCGGCACCGAAGGGCTTAACCTCCTCATTCGTGGCCTCGATACAAGCCATATCGTGACAACGGAAATTGAGCATGCGGCAATCCACCATACAGTTGAAAGTTTAAAAGGGACTGTCACCTACTTTCCTGTTGATACGTACGGCGCTCCCCATCCCACGACCCTTCCTGAAGGAGCAACCCTTCTGATCCTTTCTGCAGTCAACGGCGAGACGGGGATCAAAATCGACCTCGAAAAATGGGCCGCACTTGCCAAACGAGCCGGCGTCCCCTTTATTGTCGACGGGGTAGCCCTTCTTGGCAAAGAACCCTTTACCATCCCCGATGGGGTGACCGGAATGGCCTTTTCCGCCCATAAATTTCATGGTCCCAAAGGGGTCGGTTTTGTCTATCTCCGCGCTGGAACTCTCCTCACTCCCCTCATCACCGGCGGCGGGCAGGAAAAAGCTTTGCGTGGCGGCACTGAAAATCTTCCCGCCATTGTGGGGATGACCTGCGCCGTGCAACTTTTGGCAAAAGAAAACCCCTTCCCCTACCTCCAATCGCTACGGGAACTTTTCGAGTCCGAACTGCTTCGAGAGATCCCCGATCTAGAGGTTAACGGGAGGGGACCCCGAATCGCCAACACCAGCAACCTCTACTTTCCTGGTGTCGAGGGAGAGTCGCTCCTGATTGCCCTGGATATGGAAGGGATCGCCGCCTCCCACGCCTCGGCGTGCGCCTCTGGCGCCCTTGAGCCCTCCCGCATTCTCCTCGGCATGGGCTACCTCAAAGAACGTGCTGCTTCTTCTTTGCGCTTTTCCTTTTCGAGGATGAATACCCCCGAGGAAATAAAAAAAGCGACCGAAACGATCGCTTCTTTAGTCAAACGGTTAAGAACTCCGTCTTTATGCTGAGACTTTGTCTTTAAGGAGCTTATTGGGGCATATCATCAAGGTTTTCCATCGAGATACCTGTAGCTTTGGAGACTTGCTCAAGCATAAGCCCTTGTTGAAGAAGTAACCGAGCAATCTCTAAAGCCCTCTTTTTTTCTCCTTCTTCTCTTCCTTCTTCTCTTCCTTTTTGGAGCCCCTCCTGGAGTCCTTCCTCCCGTTCTTTTTTTCGCGCATTGTATTCATCGACAAGGGCAATATTGGCTTTGATATAGGCCTCTCTCTCTTCCAAGCTCCAGTTGTACTCCTCCATCGAACGGTAGGCTTCGAGAATCTCTTCTTCCTTTATACCCGCAGGGACTTCACCACTGATTTCCCAGTTTTTGAAAAAATAAAGCCACTTATCACGCAGCGTCTCCAGTTCATTTTCACTTTTGTTAAATTTTGGAAGCTCTATAAAGACATAAGACATATCCTCTAGGTCGTGCTCTAGTGTATCGACGTCTAGTGTTTTGTGATAAGAAACGACTCCTTCTTTGCCGGGAAATAGCTCATGGTTTGCGATAGCTAGAAGAATCACCGGCTTGAGCTCCACATAGCCCGATCCAGAGGGAAGCTGAGTCACATAGCTATGGGCAACATAAAACTGAGTCCGCTTCACAAATGTGGGAACCTTTTTGTTCTGCATCTCGACGATATACTGCATGTTCCGTTCATCTGTGCACTTGATGTCGAGGATGCTTGTCTTCGTCTCCTTAATAAGGGGGGCCTGGCTCTTTGGCAAGAACTCAACCTGCTTGATCTTTCTTCCCCCTTCTAGAGCAAGAATCGAATTGAGAAAGCTAATCAATAGAGGTTTGTGCTCTTCTGTTCCAAAGAGCTTTCGAAAGGAGACATCGTTGGTTGGATCTAAGTAGCGGTTTGTTTTCGTAATCATAAACATCACCCAGGTTTATAACCCGAATTATCCCACATCTCTTTTTTATGGGCAACCGCTATATTCCTCTATGCTGAGACTTTGTCTTTAAAAAGCTTGGTTGTACCGGAGCTACTTTTCTGGACATTGGCCCGCCAGCGCCAAATGGCTCCTCCAACAAGAAGAAGTGATAAGATCCCAGCCCCAACAATGAGGCCCATGACCTTACGTTTCTCTTTGCTTAACTGCGCTTTTCTCGCACTTACCAATTGGGCAAGCTCTGTTTTTGCTTTAGTATCCGGAAGGCGAACAAGTCTTTTTTCCAAGCGTTTCACATCACATTGATACCCTGCTTTTATGAGAAAAATGGCCATTTTTGCATACAGGTTTTCATCAAAGGTAGAAGACCACAAACGATCTGCTAGTAGAGAGCCCTTCTCTATAAATTTTGTGTGAAAATCAGCGCCAGGGAGCTGGAGAAGCCAATATGCTGCTTCAAGTCTGTTCTCTGTCAACAAGTCCATAAAAAGGAGAGAGTAGCTCAGACCACTATCTTCAAACTTCAAACCAAAACTAGCTACCTTACAAGCCTCCCAGGATAATTTTTCTGGATCGTCTTTAAGGAGCATAGCTTTAAACTGCTCCCAACCCCTAGGGTTGGATAAAGCGTGATAGAACCCCCATAGCTTAGGGTCTATAGTAAGGCCAACGACTCCAAATCCGGGATCGATAAACTCTTGGTTTGCTTCAAATAGCCTTAAGCCTAATTGCAACCAAGCATCAACGGCTGAATCTCCCTTTTCCAGGCGGGTTTGAAGTAGCACCTTCATATCACGTTGCCCTACAGAATAACCCTGGCCAATTAAAGACTCAACACAATCAAATCTTTTAGCCTTAATCATAGCGTCGACCAAGGTCCAGGTCATTGATTTTGATGCTATGTCCTTTGAAAGCCCCTCAAAAACACTCAGAGGACCCAAATATACTTCCAGGATCCTAACCTTTTCAAGGCTCTGTTTACTCTCCCAACCATCCCAATCGATCTGTTTATCAAAGCCCAATCGTTCCGGACTACAAAGCTGTTCAAACACAGTACGGAGTTGATTATAACTCTCACCAGCTGGAATCAAATGTTTGGCAGAATCCAGTGTAATGTCTCTCTGACCCTTTAGCTTGCATAGCGCACTTTCTAGAATTGACTGCAAACCTATACTTTTAAGTACCCCAACTTCACCTGCATGCTTTTCAAGAAGAGCTAAAATGGGGTGGTTTCGAGCAACAGAAAAATATCTTTCAAAGAACGCTTGTGGAGTCCCATTCCACGTTCCAGTACTTTCATATTGATTCACGAGAGTCTGGTTAGGGTTCACTCCGGATGTATGGCCCATAAAATCTCCTTGGATAATTGTTTTGAGGGCAGTATCGCATAGGTTTTTTTAAAACGCAAGAGGAGATTAATTTGCTGACAATCAGCTAGTTGAGCGAATAAGAATGGTGCGACCGGCGATCAGAGAGCTCTCCTCTACGGAGAGCTCGAAGGAGTCGAGGCGGATGGCGTCGCCCCGATCGGGGCGGCGGCCCAGCTCTTTTTCGACTAACTCTTCGAGGGTGGCCCCCTCCTCAGGGATGGGAAGGTCAATAGCTAACCATTGGTTGATATCGGCAACGGGGGTGCTTCCTGGAAAGGAGCGGTCAACAAGGATCTTTTTTCCCTTCTTGGGGACATACTCTCCAAAAGAAATCCAGTCGTCACGCTCACCGAAGATCTCGTCAACAACGGCGTCGAGTGTGAGGGTACCAACAGCTTGCCCCCGCTCGCTTAGGACGATGGCAAGGCTTTGGTTGTTACTTCGAAACTCTTTGAGAATATCGAGGATGTTGTTTTTCTCCGTGATGAACCAGGGGGAGCGGGCATGGGGACGCAAAGGGGTCTCATCGGGGTGGCGGAGAAGATCGCGGGGATAGGCGATGGCAACGATGTTCTGGGGGTTTTGGTGATAAAGGGGGACAAAGGGAAAAGGCTGGAGATCGAGCCGTTTTTTTAGAGCGCCGACGGTTTCTTCGGCGGAAAGAGTTTTCATCCCTTCGAGGGGGTCCATCAAATCTTTCGCTGTCTTGTTTTTGAGCGAAAAGATGTTCATCAAAACGGGATCGAGCTTTTCTTTGGGGCTGTCATCTCTTTCTTCAATCGCTTTTTGGAGCTCTTCGCGGGAAAGATAGAGGCCGGAGCTTGTTTTGACCCCAAAGAGGAAGTTAATCGAGCGGCAGAGAAGGTCGAGGAGAAAGATCACGGGGCGGAGGATAAAGGAGGTCAGGTAGATAATGGGAATCCCCAGCATGCAGACGTTTTCGGCGTAGCGGCGGGCGGCAAACATGGGGGAAAGCTCGGCAAAGATAAGGACGATGAAGATCTGGGAGATGGGGGCCCAGTCAGGGCTAAGCTCAAGGGACATGTAAAAGCGGCGGGCACATTCGGAACCAAATTGCATGGCAGCGTTGACACCGATCAGAGTCGTTCCAAAGAGGCGGGTCGGGTTGTTAAGGAGGGAAGAGAGCCATTTGGCTCGCCGGTTTCCTTGACTAACATAAAATTGGAGGCGGACCCGGTTGAAAGAGACCGAGGCCATCTCAAGCATCGAGTAAAATCCCTGGACAATCAAAGAGGCAACGACAAGGAGGAGGAAATAGGTCCATTCACTCATCTTTTTTCTTCCTTATCGGTTTGAGACGGCGGATATAAACGCGGCGGACCCGATTGGCATCGGAGGCTAGGATGTGAAAGAGAAAGCCGTGCCGCTCAAATTTTGTCCCACTTTTGGGAATATCGCCAAGCTCTTCGGTGAGCCACCCTCCAATGGTGGCCATGTTGTTGGGACTTTCTAAGTGATAGTCAAAGATCTCTTCAAATTCGATCAACTCAAGTTTACCACTTGCAATCACAATCTCTTCGGAGGGGCGAGTATAGTGACTTTTGTCGTCGCGCCGATCAACGATTTGCCCCACAACGGTTTCGACAAGATCCTCCAAGGTGATGAGCCCCGAGATGGAGCCATACTCATCGACGACCATCACCATTGTCTCTTCAAGTTCATAAAAGTGTTTGAGGAGGGGCCGACTCAGCATCGACTCGGGAACAAAGTGGGCTTTTCGTAAAAAGGGGATGATGTCATGGGTCCTTTTAAACTGTTCCCGATGGAGAAAAAAGCTTCCACTCGTCATGATTCCTAAGACATTTTCTAAGTCTCCATTGCAAACGGGAATCTGGGTACACTCTTCATCAACAAAGAGGTGAACCAGTTTTTCTAGAGGGTCGCTAATGTTAAAAAAGAGCACTTCATTCCTCGGACACATAAGCTCTTTGACGAGGTCCTCTTCTAAGTTGAGGTAGCCGCGGACCAGTTTTGCCTCTTCGGTCGTCACCGCCCCCTTTTCTTGGGAGGTGCGCAGGGCAAGCTTGAGCTCTTCAATGGCGATTTCCTTTTCCCGTTTTAGGTAAAAGAAAAAGAATTTGGAAATCCAAGTGGTGATATGGGTGATCGCATCGCGAAGGGGTTTTAATAGCCACTCGATCCCCCGAAGAAAGGGGGCGGCGTGGTAGGCAATCCAACCATTTTTAGGATAGGCGATCGACTTAGGAATGACCTCTCCAAAGATGAGGGTGAGAAGGAGGGGAACACCGACGGTAAGCGCCCAACTTGAGAGGGAGCCAAAAAGGCCTGAAACAACGTTTTGAACGAGGATGTTCATCACCACATTGAGCATCAAGATGGTGACGAGGAGTTTCCGCGGCTCCGAAAGGAGGCGAGCAATGAGGTGTCCCCTTTTATCTTCCCCTTGGCGAAAGGCGCGCACCTTCATCGAAGAAAGGGAAAAAAGGGCCGTTTCCGAAGCAGATAAAAAACCAGAGGTAAAAATGAGAAGAGCGAGGAGGATAATGAGAAAAATCATTCGAACACCACTTTCACCTCTCCTTTAGCGACTACACCGAGCTTTTCTTTTAAAACAAGCTCGAGCCACTCGGGATCTTCCTTAGCGTCCATCCTTAAGAGAAGCTCCTCCTTTTCTTCTAGAGCTGCTGTTTTCGCCAAGGTAAGCCTTTCCACTTTTTCTTGCAATGCATATAGGTCCCGGTTTTTCTTATGCATCGCCTGAACATAGACCGCCCCTACCATAGCGATAAAGGCGATCACCCACCAGTTTCTAAGAAGCGCTTTCATCACATTGTGGGGACGGTGATCCCTCGTTGCTTCATATATTTTCCTGCCCGGTCAGCATAGGAAACTTCACACACCTGCTTTGCCTCAAAGAAAAGGACTTGAGCAATCCCTTCGTTGGCATAAATTTTTGCCGGAAGGGGGGTGGTGTTGGAAATTTCGATGGTGACATGTCCTTCCCATTCGGGCTCGAAGGGGGTCACGTTAACGATAATTCCGCAACGGGCATAGGTCGATTTCCCTAGGCAGACGGTGAGGCAATTGCGAGGAATACGAAAGTATTCGACCGTCGATGCTAAGGCAAAAGAGTTGGGAGGGATGATACACGCATCAGCTTCGATATCGACAAAAGCATCTTCGGTAAAATTTTTCGGATCCACGATTGAGTTGTGGACGTTGGTAAAGACTTTAAAACGGTTTCCCACCCGAACATCATATCCATAACTCGACAGCCCATAGCTGACAATCTTATGATCTTCAACACTTCTAACTTGAGAGTCGACAAAAGGTTCGATCATCCCCTCTTCAAGGGCCATTTGTCTGATCCATTTATCTGATTGCAAACTCATTCACATTCCTTGGTTACATCTGTGATTGCTACCTATGGACACCTGCTTGAATTTTTCTTTTTCTCCATGTCCAGATGGGCAAAATGACCCCTACTTTATGCAAGTATGTGATCATTTTGCCCCCTTGAATCTGAAAAAAAATCGAAAATCCCCTCAGGCACCCCTAGGTAGCAATCACAGATTATATTTTTTCTCTTTTTTATAGCGCTTGAAATCCTTTTTCTGCTACTATTTTGTGGTATACGACAAGATAAAACAAGCGCCGCTATGACAAAACCACCCTTTGTACAATCTTCTTGGACCAAGAGAGACCAAAAACTAGAACAAACACTCCGCCCAACCCTTTTGGGCGACTTTATCGGACAGCCTGCTGTGAGAGAAAAGCTCGAGGTTTTCATCGGCGCTGCTAAGCAGCGAGGGGAAGCGCTCGGCCACTCCCTTTTCTGTGGACCTCCAGGACTGGGAAAAACCACCCTTGCCCACATCGTTGCTAACGAAATGGGAACCGATCTCATTACCACTTCAGGTCCTGCCATCGAAAAACCTGCCGACTTGGCAGGAATTTTGACTAACTTAAAGGAAGGGGACATCCTTTTTATCGACGAGATCCACCGCCTTAACAAGACGGTCGAAGAATACCTTTACCCGGCAATGGAAGATTTTACCCTCGATCTGATGCTCGACTCAGGACCTCAGGCCCGAAGTGTCCAGGTGAAACTCAACCCCTTTACCTTGGTGGGAGCCACAACGCGGATGGGTCTTTTAAGCGCCCCTTTACGTTCCCGTTTTGGATTTAACTGCCGCCTCGACTACTACGACAGCGAGGTGGTCTCCGAAATCCTTTCTCGCTCATCGTCGATCCTCAGCGTTGACATTAACGAAGAGTCGATCTTTGAAATTGCCCGCCGAGCGCGTGGCACCCCCCGAATTGCCAACAACCTCCTCAAGTGGGTCCGCGACTACGCCCAAATGCGAACCAATAGCAAGCTCGATAAAATCGCCACCCGAACGGCCCTCGAAATGCTCGACATCGACTTCCGCGGCCTTGACGAAATGGACAAGCGGATGTTAGAACACATTATCGACCACCATGAAGGGGGGCCCGTTGGCATTAGCACCATTGCAGCAGCCCTTGGAGAAGAGTCAACGACCCTTGAAGAGGTGAACGAACCCTTCCTCATCATGCAGGGACTTCTTAAGAGAACCCAACGAGGAAGAGAAGTGACAAAACTAGCCTACCAACACTTAGGAAAAACATGAGACGGTTTCTATTTCTTTTTCTCTTTCCTCTAACCCTTTTTTCCGCACCAGTAGCAGAAGGGGAAAAACCCGCAACGATCAAGGTCCTCCTCGAAAAAGAGTCGGAAGGAATTCTCCTTGAAGCGCGGGGCCCTTTTGCTGTTTACAATCCAGAAAATGGGAAGCGGGTCAGCTCGGGACGATGGGGCAAACGGTTTTACCTCTACCCCCATGAAGAAGGGATCAAGTGGGGTGAAAATTTTCTCGGAATTTTCCAGCTCCAGATCGTTCCGACAAATGCAAAAACCACCTTCCTTGTCAATGGCGTTCAGTACCGGGGAGCAATTGAAGTCTACCACGTAGAAGGAAAACTGAGTGTCATCAATGAAGTCGATGTGGAAAGTTATGTCAAAGCAACATTGACCGAGAGGGTCAAAGAGGACCTTCCCATTAGCGTCATGGACGCTCTAGCGATCATCTCCCGTACCGATGCCTACTACCGAGCCCTTTTAAACTATGAGAGTTTTTGGCATGTGGCAGCAGATAAGGTGGGCTACTCAGGGATGGGCCTCACCCTTCAAAATATTGGGGTAGACCGAGCTGTTGACAATACCCGCCACCTAGTAATGACCTTTGAGGAGCAGCCTTTCCCCGCTGCTTGGACCGAAAACTGCGGGGGGAAAACGGCGAGCTATTCCTCGATTTTTCGAAAAAGCACGACGACTCCTAAAGGGGTTGAATCCCTTTATATCGGAAAAGGTCGAGAGGATAGCCACTGGTCGCTGACCATCGAAACGCAAGAGCTTGCCAAAGTGGTTAAAACGAACCGGGTGACTGGGATCGATCTTTTTGTCGACCACCCTTCTGGCAAGGTCTATGCCACCCGTCTTCACGATGGAAGCCACGAGGAAAATATCGACTTCACCACTCTGCAAGAAGCGATCGGCGCCGATAAGCTCAAGAGCAACGATTTTAATGTTACCATTAAGGGAAATCTTGCGATCTTCCAAGGGTATGGCGTGGGACCGGGGGTAGGACTTTGCCTTTATAGCGCTAGGCAAATGGCAGAACGGGGCGACAATGCCCCCAAAATCCTTGCCGAGTTCTTCCCCAAAACAAAAGTAGAGAAGATGCGCGCTTATCCCGAAGCCATTGTCTCCGAGAAAAAGAGCTCCTTTGTCTCCCCCAAAAGGAAAAAAGTAGAGAAGAAAAAACACCGCCTGTTACATAGATGAAACCACTGATTGCAAAAAATAAAGCCAAAGCCCTCTCATCAGCCCTCCTTCTGATTGGGCTGGCCATTATCTTTTTCCTCGAGTCATGGTGGCCCGCAATTATGTTGGTGATTGGGATTCCCCTAGCCCTCAAGCAGTTTCTTTTGGGAAGGCTTAGCGACGCGTTTATCACCCTCTTTGTCTTCGTCGGCTTTTTCATCATCGCCCAGTTCAATATCTCCTGGAAGATCTTGATCCCGGTCCTCTTCATTATGGCGGCGGTCTATATCCTCTGCAAGGAGTGGGTCACCTCTGTATCCAAAGAGGAAAGTCCCGATGACGATGGGAACACCATCGAAATCGACGACGACGACAATGAAACCTATAAAAAATAGTCAATTCCTATTGCGGCTTTAACTGCGGCAAGGGTTTTGGAGGCGGTCTCGTTGGCCTTTGCGGTCCCTCCTTTAAGAATGCCCATAACGCCCGCCTCATCTTTTTCAAAGATCGCACGCTTTTTATGGATCGGCTCAAGGAATTCAAGGAGGACTTCTAACAGATATTTTTTCACCGTTCCATCACCAAGCCCCCCCCTTTGGTAATGGGCTTTAAGCTCGGCAATTTTTTCGAGATCGGTCCCAAAGGCATCGAGGTAGCTAAAGACGGGGTTTCCTTCGACCTTGCCAGGATCTTCGACCCGGAGATGGTTTGGATCGGTGTACATCTTCTTCACTTTTTTAGCGACCTGATCGGGAGTATCGGAGAGGTAAATCGCATTATTGAGTGACTTGCCCATCTTGGCCTGCCCATCGATTCCTGGAAGTCGGGCTATTTTAGGGATGACCGCTTTGGCCTCAACCAAAACATCGCAACCGTAGGTCCGGTTAAAGGCGCGGACGATTTCATTGGTCTGCTCGATCATCGGCTTTTGGTCCTCCCCAACGGGAACAAGGGTCGCGCGAAAGGCGGTAATGTCGGCGGCTTGGGAAACGGGATAAGTCATAAAGCCGGCGGGAACACTTTCTCCAAACCCTTTTTGGACGATCTCTTGCTTGACGGTGGGGTTATGTTTGAGCCGATTCCAGGTGACGAGGTTGAGGTAATACATCGTAAGCTCAGAAAGGGCGGGAATACATGACTGGATGCAGAGGGTCGACTTGGTTGGGTCAATCCCAACGGCGAGATAATCAAGGGCCACCTGAAACACACTTGCCCGCACCTTTTCTGCCTCTTTGGCGTGATCGGTCAATGCTTGCAAATCGGCGATCATCACATACTGATCACAACTTTCTTGGAGCTCAACGCGAGAGCGGAGAGAACCGACAAAATGGCCGAGGTGAAGAGGGCCTGTCGGACGGTCACCGGTTAGAATTGTCTCTTTTTTTGCCATGAGTTGCATCATACCATGATTTTTCCTTTGAATAAAGGGGAAAATGTTTGTATGGTGCGAGCATGGCAGATGAGTATCAGTTCCCAATACAATTGGGGCGTTATACCCTCCTTGAACTTATCGGTTCGGGGGGGATGGGTGAGGTCTTTTTGGCTCACGATCCGGTGTGTGACCGGAGGGTCGCTCTTAAGCGGATTACTCCAAAACGGAAAGGGAAAGAAAAGACCCGTATTCGGTTTAAAAAAGAGGTGCGGATTCCCGCGAGGCTCGCCCATCCGGCGATCATTCCCATCTACGACCTTTGCGAATCAGAAGAAGAACTTTATTATACGATGCCCTTCCTAGAGGGGGAAACTCTTCAGATGATCCTCCTAAAAGCGCGCCTTGCCGACCAACAAGGACTCCCCCCAACGGTAATGGGACATTCAATCCCCTCTTTGATGCTTGTCTTTCTAAACATTTGCCAAGGGGTCGAGTATACCCACTCGAAAGGGTTTATCCATCGTGATCTTAAGCCCGGCAATATTATCATTGGAAAACATAACGAGGTGACCATTCTCGACTGGGGGGTTGCCACAGAGATTTATGATCCCGAAGAAGAAAAGGGAGAGGGAAAAAGCCCTGAAGGACAGACCAATCCTCGCGGCGCTGCAGGGACGATCGAGTATATGGCCCCAGAAAGAGCTTTTAAAGAACCGGCGTCGATTAAAACCGATATCTACTCTTTGGGTGTGATCCTCCATTTTATGCTCACCCTTCAGGTCCCCTATAAACGGCCCGATACGATTAAAGGGTGGCGAGAAGGACTCCTTAAAAAGGGAGTCGAACCTCGCATTGACCCTCAAGAGGTCGCCCCCTATCGAGACATTACCCAACAGCTGTGCCGGATTGTCCACCGCTCACTCCATCCCAACCCCGACAAGCGGTTCGACTCGGTCGGAGAAATCATCAACGAGCTTCAGCTCTACATCCAAGGGGAGCCCGATTGGGTTCCTGCCGAAACGTTCAATATTCATAAAGAAGAGGATTGGGAGTTCCAAGAAACGGTGATGCTCACCAAACAGATGGCCATTTCCCGCTACGCAGGGGTGATGGAGTGGATCCTCTTAACCCTTTCCAAGGAGTCTTATTCTGGAAACATCCAGGTCAAAACCAAGGTTCAGATCGAGGAAAAAGGAGGAGGGATCGGAATTTTGATGTGCGTTCCCGAAAATAGTGGGAGGGAGAGTCTCGAAAAAGGGTATCTCCTTTGGGTTGGCTCTAAGGAAAACCCAGGCGCTAAACTTTTCCGCGATAACATTGAAGTCTCCCGGATCGATGAGATGTTTTTAGAGCCAGAAGTCCCCTACACCATTGCCGCGCAAAGACAAGACAATCAAATTATTCTTACGATCAATGGGGAGCAAAAGCTCTCCTACGCAAGCCATGTCCCCCTAGTCGGAGGACATTTTGGAATTGTTTCGAAAGACACCGAATTTGAAATCTCTCCGATTGAGCTTTCAACAGGGAGTCAAAATGTCCTCATCAACTGCCTTTCGATTCCCGATGCCTTTTTACTGAACAAAGATTATGAGCGAGCGATTACCGAGTACCGCCGGATCGCCTACTCCTTCAAAGGACGGCCCGAAGGGCGAGAGGCAATTTTTCGAGCTGGTTACGCCTTCACCCAAGAGGGAGACTTTGAAAATGCGCTAAGTGAATTTGAAAGGCTCCATAAAGGACCTGGAGAACCTTTGGAATATTTAGGAAAATCGCTCGTCTACCAAGCTGAAAATAATCTTGAAGAGGAGATCAAATGTTTGGAACTTGCTATCCGCAAATTTCCGAAACACCCTTTGCGCCATGTTCTTGAAGAGCATATCCTCTTCCGCCTCCATGAGACGGCCCAAAAACATCGGATAGGAGCTTACGCCTTTGCCCTTTTAGCCCTCCGCCATGTTCCCCGCATCTGCCACTTGGCAGAAACAAAACGGCTAATCAAGAACCTGACCATCGGTTGGGAAGAGCTCCCCTTCATGCAGCCCCTTCCTAGCAACGCCAATGAAAAAGAAGAGGAGATTCACACCGCGATTAACTTGGCCTTTTGGCTCGCCCGCCCTACGAGCCTCTATGAGCTTGCCCATCCCCTTCCCCAAGAGTACAAACACCGTCTTCTCCTTTTAGAAAATGCCCTGCGCGCCCTGCACGAGCTTGGCTATCCCAAGCTGATCGATTTTATCCGATCAACCAAGTACCCCAAGGAAGAAAGCTTAAACGTCGAGGTTTCTCTTCCCCCCGCCTGGGAATACCTCTTAAAAGGAGATGCAAAAAAAGGGGCAAAAGAGCTTAAAAATAAGCCAATAGAGGACCCTTCTTCCATCTATTTTATGCTCCAGGGGTGTTACCTCGCCCTAACCGAGGGAGAAGAAAAAGCGCTTGCCCACTTCAAAGAACTTTTAGAAGTTCCTTTCCCGTCTACCCCAACTCTTTTGGGCCATTTTCTTAAAGGGCACCTTGACCCCTGGATGAAAAATGCCTTTGTCTGGGAGAAGGTCCAGCTCTATAAGCAGCTTAGCCTCTATTACTTTTGCCTTGGCAACAAAGAGAAGGGGTCCCACCACGAGGCGTGCGCTAAAGAAATTCTTGATAACGCCCAAGTTTCCTTAAATTTCGTATAGATTTAAAATCTTTCATCCAGTATATTTCTTACAATTAAGATAAGGGTATCTATGAGAATATTTGAGTCTATTAAAACTTGTTATAGCACTGTCACTAGTAATCCGGTCTTCCAGGTCGGCCGATCGGGACTTTTTGGCCTTCTTTTTTTCCAGTCAAGGCGTGCGCAACATGTCTTAGGAGCAGCCTGGAACGAGCAACAAACCCTTTATGCCATTCAGCTCATCACCGACATCAGCATGCTTGTCATCACTTCGAACTCTAACCTAAAATTCCTTGAAAAAAGTGGTGTGACGTTTTTCGGAAGAAAAAATCTTACCTCCCTTGTTACAAGGATGAAGTACCTCTCCTACCTATCGGTTCCCACTCTCCAATATGGAATCAAAAAATGTGAAAAAAAGGATTGGAAAAAAACTAAAGACGCCCTTGTCTTCACCCTCATTCACATCCCCGACTTGATCATGACGGCATCTATTGTCCAGTGCGCCGTTGCTGCAAGGAAAGGGTTTAACCGGATTGGAAACGCTGTCCAGATTGCCTGTTTGGTTGCCGCTATCGGTGAGCAGGGGCTTTACTGGACGAAGCCTAAGGACAACGCTGGTCTCCTCTTCGATATAAAGGAGGGAGATTTTGTCCGCGCCTACACCCCTTTATTCAACGGTCTCTACCGGAATGTAGGGATCCCCCTTTCCTTCTTTTACAAGGGGGTCGTTGGAAAAATCATGGTCATCTTTACCTTGACAACTCGTTTTAAGCCCACATTTTTAGGGCGTTTTATCCCTCAATATATCAAGGATATTTTTGCTACAGCCTTAAAAAACCGGGAAAAACTAATAGAAACGATAAATACAGAGATAGTAGCCCCTTCAGCCTCTGAGAAAAACCCCACTGATTGGATAGGAAACGTCGCTCGGCAAAAGTATGAGATGACGCAAAAGGGGTTTGAATTTTTGGAGCTTGAGGATTTCTTCCAAGACATCCCTTGGCAAACCCTCGAAAGAGATGTACAAAACTGTTTAAGAGACGATACAAGTCTCTCAGAAGAGGATCGGGAAAAACTAGAAGACCTCCTTGGAAAAAATGGTTATCCTGGATCTTTGAGAAAAGAAATAGATCGGTCAACGACACCCGAAGAAAGAACAAGAAACCTCAGAATCCTAAAAAACATCTTTGGTCCCCTTAAAGATGACTGGAAGATGAAGAAAACCCGCTTATTAGCAGATTACAAGGATCTCAAAAAATGTAAAACTGCTGTGATAGCAGCGCTTCACATATTAGAGCTTGAGTTTTCCCTAGAACGCTTCCAAGCTAGTACCCCTGCTGAAGCGCAGCTAATAAATGGAATCTCTCTTGTCCTACAAACGATGAGAAACCGAGTAATGGGGCAAATGATTGACTTTATTTCTATGGCCATGATGAGTGCAAAAAGTAAGTTTGAGGAAAAGGAAGGAAAAGAGCTTTCTGCACGTTATGAGGCTATTTTCGACGCCCCATTTGCCGAAAAATGGGCAGCACTCAAAAGCTATCTCGAACTAGCTTGGATCAAATATCTTCTCGATCTAGGGGCATGGTTGGGAGATGGCACACGCTCAATACACCTGAATAACCTTATTGTCACCCTTCTAGGCTCCTCTACAAATATTAGCAATTATGAAGAGGCAAAAAGAGATCTTGAACAGTTTCTTTCCTTCATTTTTATCGATAAAGAGCTCTTAAAGTTTGTCGTCGATTACTTCGACCCTCTTATTAAGACCATTTTTGATGCTTCCTTTGCCAACACGGACATGGGTAGGATGCTTCCCACCATGACAGATTCCCCTCCTCTAGGGGAATTAGAAGCAACCTTTACTAATCCTGGAGATCCGCGACTCAAACCTGAGTGGATGAAAAACTACCTTTTCAAACAATTCCCTGAGAAAAGCGCCCAATTCCAAAACGAGCTCATGGGAATGCTTCTTGAGGAAGATCCAGACGATCTTCCTCCTGACTACGCTGAAAAGCTCGAAAAAGCATTCATCGAAAATTACCTCATCCAGCTCCTTTACAACCTGGGGTACTATGTTGAGAAACCACCAAAAGTTATTAAGCTCTATGAAGAGCTTATCAAAGCTCAGTCGTCCGGCTTGTTCGGAAACCCTTATCTTTTCAACAACGCTCAGAGTCAGAATTACCATTATTGACAGAAAGGGCGCAAATAATTTAAAATGAAGTCAAAACTTCATTAAATGAATATGGACGAAAAAAATATTTACTCAAAGCTTCGAGAAGTGCGGAGGTCTAGAGGGCTAACCGTCAGCAAACTTGCTGAAAAAATGAGGGAAGACCACCAGAAGGTAGGGAGAATTGAGCGAGGAAGGCGGAGCCTTACTCTTGATTATTTAATGAAGGTGTCTAAAGCTTTGGATGTCCGCCCGGAATCTTTTTTAGAAGAAAAGGAAACGGACCATAAAGAAGACCCTCAAAACGCCTCTTTACTTCTCAATGACATCGTCGTTTTGGTGGAAGAAAAGAACTCTCAATTGCAGCCCCCTTTAGACGCCAAACAAAAAGGAACTCTTGTTTCAAAACTCTATGAACAGGCAAGTAAATTCCCTGCAGAACAACAGCGTCAATTTTTAGAATCGTTCCTTGAAACTTTCTACGCTGTCAACATTCCATAGGTTCAATCACCTGAGGTTTTTTAGTCTTCTTTGGACAAAAAGCTCTCCTTTTTCCTATCCAGGAGATAGGGGCGATGCAGAGGGGGTTAAAACTGGAGATGCTGACACAGGGAAAAACCAAATCCTGAATCGGAATGGGTATAGCTAAATGCCCTTAAGATAGCTCGGTTTTTATAGAAAGCAGTCATTCCTCGAAGCTTTCTTGGTCTTGAGTAGCTAACAATCCAAGGGCTTCTGGCTTAATCAAGATCCCATACATTCCTAGGATAATCTCATCTGTTGAAATGATGTTGCCCCCTTCTTGCTTTTGGGGGAGGTAAAAATATTTACTCATGATACTCTCCTTTTGTTTACGAAACCTTTTTATCAAAAAACGATATTTTATGTCAAGTTTTAAGTTTTTTTAGAGAGATAATCTAGAAAATATCTTTGGTTTACAGAGGTGATCAAGCTTGTAAACTTGGACTAGAGGGAATAGCCAACATCCATTTTTTAAGCATTTCTTTTCTTAAGATGAGCTGCGAGGAGACTGCCTGACCTGAAGGATTAAACGAAATCTTCAACACTTTAATCAGCAAATTTTGCAGTTTTGGATCTTTTGTTATAAAATAGGTTTTCCCTTCTTGAATCCCGTGAATCATAAGAAGAGAATCTTTGGTTCCAAGAGTCCGAATAGCTCTCTTCAAAAGATTAGAATCTTTCAAAATAGTAGAAGCATCCCAAAGCTCTAATTGAGCAACTTGAAGGCACTCTCCTTGAATGTCTACATGTTTGGTATCCCGTTCAATCGAAAGCGTTACATTTTCGAGAACACCTTCAAGAGCTTCACAAAACAACTTTTTGGTCCAGTTGGGTGGAAGAGAGGTTAATTCCTGAATCTGAGCAAAGGCTTCTTTATCCCTTTTGGTAGTGATGCTAACTTGAAAATTGAGTGTATTGGAAACAATACTCGCCAATAGAAGCTCAAGGGTCTTCTGAGAAACTTGATGAGCCTTTCCCCGGTTGTTAATTTCTTCCCAGATAAGAGTCGCACATGATCCAACGGGTTCAATTCTGGATCCAAGACCGAGTCTCTTTTTCCAAAAAACCTCATATCCAAAATGGTGGTCAAAGACCTCCACAACTTGATCTATTTGAACAAAACCTTCAAAGTGTTTAGGATCAGAGACATCAACAATAACAAACCGATCTGAAGAACATGGGCTATAATAAGAGTTGAAACGCAGTCCATCTACTAGAAATGAGGGGATTGTGGCATTAAATGGAGCTTTTAATACGGCTTGGGCCTCTTTTCCCTCTAACCGAAGGAGCGCTTCATATCCAATAGAGCAAGCAAGCACATCAATATCGGTATACTTAGCGCCCCCTGTAATAATGGTTCTCACCTTATCTCCTTGAAAACAAAAGCTTCGCTAACCCATTCCATGGTAGAGAAGCGCAAGCTGCCCTTGATGGGTAAGCTTTAAAATTGTTAAAAATCTCAAATTCGCCACTTCCATTTCCTGTCCTTACTGCATCAAAATAGCTTTCTAAAACTTCCTGTGCAAAGGTTAGATCCTTCTGTTTCACCATTTCTGTCATAATAGATGCGCTCGCTTTTAAAATAGCACACCCTTCTGCCTGGAAACAGATCTGCTGAATTTTCTCTTCTTTTATTAAAAAATAGATGATAACCGAGTCCCCACAATGAATATTGTCTTCTTTCATAATATGAGAAGCATCTTTTAAAACACCATAATTTTGAGGATTGGCGTTCAGTTTAAGGATTTGGTTTTTATACAATGCATTTAGTTGCGCCATGAAAAAACTCCTTCGCTTGTAATAGACATTCAATCAAATAATTTGCCTCTTGCTCTGTATTATATAGGGCAAAAGATGCTCTCAATGTTGCTGGAACTTGATATTTTCGCATAATAGGTTGCGCGCAATGATGGCCTACACGCACACTAATGCCCTGGCTATCCAAAAAAGTCCCTAAGTCATGGGGGTGGACTCCCTCCATATAAAGGGAAAAAATAGGGACGCGGCAGGAAGACTCTCCAATCAGTCTAACCATAGGAAGCTCGACGAGCATCTTTTGAATTTTTAAGGCTTGTTTTTGTTCTTCTTCCCAAAAAACGGAGTGAGGGAGGGACTGAAGGTACTCAATCGCCTTTCCTAAGCCAAGAACCCCCTCAATTGGAGGGGTTCCCGCTTCAAATTTACGTGGAATAGGATGAAGTTCCAAGTTATCAAATGTGACCTGTTTTACCATATTCCCCCCTCCGAAAAAAGCAGGCATTTTATTTAAATGCTCTTCACGGCCGTAAAGGACACCTATCCCAGATGGCGCAAGCATCTTATAGCCAGAGAAAGCGATAAAATCAGCACCTAATTCACAGACGTCAATGGGGAAATGCAACATTGCCTGAGCACAGTCCAAACAAACAATAGCACCATATTTATGAGCAAGAGAGATGTATTGTTTGACTGGGTTAATTGTTCCCAGTACATTAGAAACATACGACAATGCAACAACTCTGACCCGTTCATTCATAGTCTCTTTAAAGACTTGCCAATCTAACTCCCCTTTGTCATTTAAAGGGATGACCTTAATATGAGCTCCTTTTTCTTTGGCTAAAAGAAGCCAAGGAATTAGATTAGCATGATGCTCCATTTCGGAGACTATGATAATATCTCCTTCACAAACATGCTTTTTTCCCCAACATAACGCCACAAGATTTAAGGATTCGGTGGTTCCCCGAGTGAAAAGGATCTCTTCTGAAAACTTGGCGCCAATAAATTTCTGCACCAAACCTCTTGTCTTTTCAAATTCAGCAGAGACCTCCTGACTTTGGGTATCTATCCCTCGATGCACATTTGCGCAAAGATGGGTATAATAATAGCTAACACAGTCAATCACACATTGCGGCTTCTGACTCATAGCAGCATTATCTAAGTAAAGGCGTGGACTATTTTTAAAAATTGGGAAATCTTTACGTATTTCATTTCGATCTATTTTATGCGACAACATTTTTATCCTCCTTAATTTCAATAGAATATTCTAAGTTTTCTTTCTCAGAAAATACCCCGATCTCATGTACCTCTCTTTGAAGTTCATTTTTTAGCAAAGAAATAATGGCAAGTTTATCCTCCGGATCGACAGCCAACAGAAGGCCACCATTAGATTGGGGATCTGTCAAAAGAGACCGTTGAATGGTTTCTAGTTTGTCAGGAAACCTCACTCGACTTTCTGAAGAATGGAGGTTATTCATTCCCCCAGACTTAGGAGAAAAAGTTGCGCGCGCTAACTCTTTGGTTCCTTCGTAAAAGGGAATTTGGTCGTAGAAAAGTGTTAAATGCATTTGGGCATCGACCATCTCTAAAGCATGACCTATCAGCCCAAAACCGGTAACATCTGTCAAGGCATGAATCCCCGGAGTTTTTCCTAGCTTTGCCCCAACAGTATTGACCTCCATCAGCATAGGGAGTGTTTGCGCTATCATGCTATCATCCAATAGCCCCATCTTCATGGCATTTGTATAAATTCCTGCGCCCAATGGCTTCGTGAGGATTAAAACATCCCCTGGCTTAGCTCCCAGATTTGTTTTCAGGTGCTCTTTTTGCACCCTACCTATAATAGAAAACCCGTAAAAAGGCTGAGGGTTATTGATTGTGTGCCCTCCAGCTAGAAGACATCCCACTTGAGCAATTGCCTCACTCCCTCCACGAACAATCTCCCGAATAACCTCAACAGGAAGGGTATCTGAAGGATAACCCAAAATAGCGTTAGCTAAAATGGGATGCCCTCCCATGGAGTAAATATCACTCAGGGCATTTGCAGCAGCAATCCAGCCATATTCATATCCCGAATCAACAACAGGAGTGAAGAAATCTGTTGTAAAGAGTAGATAAGAATCTTCTGAATCTTCATAAACAGCGCAGTCATCCCTTGTTTCGTATCCTACTAAAAGTTTATTGTTTGTGTCCTGAGCCTTTACAGACCCTTCCAGGATTGTTTTCAAAATAGAGGGGTCGACCTTACAGCCACAGCCTCCCGCTTGAGAAAAATTTGTTAAACAAGTTGTATTCATGTTACACCTCTTGATTGCTATTGATTAAAATAAAATTAAAAAGGAAGGCACGAGTTCTATCTTCTCGAATAGCCTTAGTTAAACAGAGATTAAGAGCCTCTTTCCAAGAGACCCACACATGCTTTAACCTCTCACCTTCAACTGTTTCTATTCTTTCAGAAAGAAAAGTAGGTGAAGAATTGAGAGGAACATGGAAAAAATAAAGATCCCAATTTATGACTGACCCACAAGGTGACTTTTCCATGAAAACAAGATCTCCTGGAAGATACTCGAGACCCGTTTCCTCATTCAGCTCCTTTAAAGCTGCCTGCGTGACCTTATCGAAAAAAGCACTATTTCCCCCTTTCATTTCTAGAAACTGATCAAATTCTTGGCGAGACTCAAACACCTTCCCTCCAGGAAGGCGATAATCCCAATCCCCAATTTCTAATCGATATTCACAGTTGAGAAGAAGATAGTTTCCGGAAGTGACAAGAACGCGAACCCCTGGGCTTCTCTCCACAAACTGAAATCTCTTTTTTTCTCCATCAGAAAAAAGGACGGAATGTTCTTTAACTGAGAAGAGCCTAGAAGAAAATAGTGTGGAGTAGTCTTCAAGATCACGAATTTCTCCCCAGGGAAGGTAGTGCTCTAAAGCAGCTTGTAATAGAACAGAAATCTCTTTCTTGGCTGCCTTTTCCTTTGTCCCAAAATTTTCAACGACAATATGGGAAGCATCAAAAATGTTTTCCGATAAGTCTTTTGATCGATAGCCTCTTTCCTCTTTGCTCATTTCAGGAGAGCGGCCATGGAGTCGTTCTCCTCGAACCTTGTCCGGAGCATACACCCCAAGAATCAGTGTGTTTTTTAAAAGAGAGGGCGAAACATTTCGAAAAAAGTCATTATTTGCAGAGTAAACTACAAAGCTTTCTGGATTTGTGCCTTCGAAACCATAAAATTCCTCTCGCCCATTTTCCATGTGTCGAACCCAGTGGAGGCCAATATCCCCTGAACCAACTAATCGTCGAAATGTTTCTTTATCGACGTGTATATTTTCCCCCTCGACTTCATTATCTCTTTTCCGTCGAGTGATATATCTTTTGGGAAATGTAACTTCAGGAAATTTTTCTTTAAGGACTTGAAGAAGCGTGGTTTTTCCTGCTCCTGAAGAACCAACAAGGGCAACCGAATTGATATTTTCCAGTAAAAAAAGCTTCTTTTGAACTAATAAAGTCTCACAGTTTCGTGTATCTTTCACTATGAGCTCAGAAACCGATAGAGGTTTACTGAGATTTTGCTCTTCTTTTGCATACAGGGAAGAGCAAACAACGAGAAGAGCCAGGAAAACCGTCCGGGCTCTTTTTAAAAGGGTACGAAAAACATATTGATCCCTTGAGATCTTATATTGCCCTCTGTCTTCTTCATATGGGGCACAAAAACATTCATTCATGATACTCTCCTTTTCTCAGAATTTGTTTTCAGTTTTATTAAATCAAAAACTGATAATTTATGTCAATTTTTGATATTTTTTAGGCGAAAAAATCTAGAAAATCTGATCACAATAAAGCTCTATTTCTTTAATCTCTCTATAGATTTGTATCCAACCATACGAAAATCGATGTACCCAACCTTTGCGATTATTATTGGAGTTTCAGAGTACCCTGCTGACCAATTTGAACCTTTGCCTGCAGCAGAAGCCGATGCCATTGCCTTAGCAAGAGCGTTGATCCATTGGGGAATTTCTGAGGATCACGTAACCCTCCTGACTGGCAATGTTCCCAAAGAGAGCTTAGATGTTTGTCTTAATCAGCTAGCAGAGAGGAAAGAACCCTTTCAGCTTCTTTTCTATTTCTGTGGGCACGGCTATCGGACACAAGGACCCACGCCTGAGTCTTATCTCATTTTTTCTGAGGATGGCTATAACCTGGAAGAGCTTCTCCTAAAAGTAGGTGAGTTTAAAACGACCCACACCTATCTCTTCATTGATGCTTGCCACCTAAGACTCAACCTGGTCTTTAACCCTAAGCTGAAAGAAGAGGTGGAAGGAACGCTTCACTCGAATAAGAGCCTTTTCTGTATCCTCTCCTCAGGGATCTTCCCTTCCTATGAAGACATTAAGCATCACTATGGCTACTTTACCCAGGCACTAATCAGAGGACTGAGCAAGCTTCGAAAAAAGAACCGCTCTCCTACGACCCTTTTTACAATGATTCGAGAAGAGCTTGTACAAAAAGAGCTTCCAGAGCCAGAGATGTATAACATGGGGACCCATCAGATCGATCTCTTTCCTTCTTTAGATTCTTCGATTAGAGGGGGAGAGCTCCTCCGCCCTGAGGTCATTGCTGAGATTCAAGATCTCCTCGTTCAAAATCCAGGGAAAAACATTTGGATGACTGGAAGATCATTTGCTGACCAGCTAAAGATGCATTCCATTCTCTTACCTCTAGATGCTCCCCTTGAAACAAGAAAACGGCATGAGCTCCTCCTTTTCGACACTCCTAACCCTGAAAAAGCAAAGAAGGTAATATCCCAGCTAAAAAGCCATCAGCTGCGAGCCATCTTTTTCTCTTCCTTTCCCTTTCGTTCTCCCGATTATATCTCTTACCAAATCCCCCCTCTTACCGACCAAGAAATGGCACTGGTCCTTAACCAAGAATGGGAAAAGTCCAAAGGTTATGATATCGAAGCAGAAAAAAAGGCCATGGCCGCTCTATACTCCTGCGGGTTTTATTTAGACGAAGCTCTTTTTCTAAAAACCTTTAAAATTAAAACAGAAACAATGCGATTGTTAGAAGATCTGGGGCTTGTTTTCTATGAAAAAGAAGCATATCATCCCCGTAACTGCCTTCTGGAGTTTGTCGAAACTAATCAGCTAAAACTCAATGGAAAAGCCACCCTATCCTATTGGAAACAGCAATTCAAAAAACTTCCCAATAACCCCAGAGCAGCACAAAGCTTTATCTTCACCTTGAAGTGCTTCGGTTATGAGCCCAAGCTTGATGCCACTTTAAAGGAGGCATTTGAACTCCTTTCCAAAGATCTCAATACCCTACAGGAAGGGGCAGAGATATTTCTTTCTTCCCAAATCATGGCTCCTAGCACCCTTTATCTTGCTGAAACCCTAATGGAACTAGGGGAACTTAAGCTAGCAAAACAGCTTTTAGATATCCCTTCCCCTTGTCTTTCTTCCCACGCAAAGCTTCTTAAGATTCATCTTCTCTGGAGAACTGGCAATTTCGAAGCATCTCTTCGGATATCTCCTAAAAATCTCTCTATAGAGACAGCCCTTCACCATGGTATTGCCCATTACTTTCTAGGCAACTGGGACGAAGCAATCCAAAACCTCTCCCATGTCAAAGAGAAAACTTCCCAATCCAAAATGATAGGGTGGCTCGAGTGCCTCCTTGGAACCATCAACGGAATCCGAGGGGTTGAGATCAAAAAAAGCACCAAGCAAATCGAATCAGGGATCCATCATCTTCTACAATCTGATACCCCCGAAGAAGCGTGGGTTGGATGGAATAACCTAGGAGAGCTTCGTCTAAACACAGGAGAGCTCCGTCTAGCTACACATGCCCTTGAAAAAGCTCTAGAAGCTGCAAAAAAATTCTCTAACCCTAGCCCCTTCCTAGAAGTTGCAAGAAACTTCCTGGAGCTTGAGTTAAAAGCAAATCACCCGAAAGCTCTAGACTGGCTCGATAGCATTGAAGAGATACTCCCCTCCCTGAATGAACCTACGGTAGCGATGCAGCTTTATAACACCCTAGCAAAAGTCCACCTTAACCTTAAAAACCTTACGCAAGCACGCATCTATATCAAAAAAGCCTTCCCTCTAACAGCCCCAAGCAAAGCCTACCACCCCTATACCCTGGGCAACATTGCCCTCTACTTAAGGCTTAGAGGGCTCCCTCAAAAATCCCACCATTTCCTTAAGCAAGCCCAAAGCCTCGCTTTAATGGGTGATAATCAACTTGCCTTAGCTCAACTTGAAGCCTAATCCCTCTTGTGCTACTCTCTCACGAAGATGTGTGAATCGAAGCAGAGAAAAGACGCGGTGTTTGATTTTTTTCAAAAAGTTAGATGTAGCAAAGCTTAAGTCTTACCAAGATGGTGGTTCTTGCTCCTGTGACGAAGAGGAACAAGCACAAACAAGACGCCTATCCCACCATCCTTCTACTAAAGAAGCATGTTTGAAAATCGTTGTATATTGCTCAAGCGCCTCAATATGCCTATCCAATTTTTCTAAGCTAGCCGCTATATAGTTACGAGCAGCTAGAGTTGAAGAAGCACTTTCACCATGCGCTCTTAAGCATCTACTTAACGTCCCTTGAAAATGCCCCAGTGCTTTTTGATACTCCCCTAACTCAAAAAGGGCTTTTCCTACACCCATATCAGACTCTTTTAAATACCTAAATCCTCCATAAGAAGAATGCATCCAATACGTTACCCCTTTTTTTTTCATCAACAACGCCTCACCAGGCTTCCCTCTAAGAGTTAGAATATCTGCCATATAAAAGCAGGTTTCAGAAGCTCTAGGATCCTTTTCTCTTTGAAAGATCTTTAGAGCAGCAGTATGGTGAAACAAGGATTCATTTAAATAACCCTTGCCTTTACGATAATAAAATCTTCCCAGATGATTATGGGCCATGGCAATTAAACAGGGGTTTTCATGGCAGCTCTTTTGTCTGGATGCTAAACATTTTTTTAAAGCCACTGCTGCCGATTCCCACTTGCCAGAAGTCTCTAGTAAAGATCCAAGGAGTAAGTAGCTATTTGCTATATGTGGGTGAGGTCTATCTGAATAAGCTGACAAATGGGAAATCCCTTTATTTAATGTATCAGTGGCTTCTTCCAATTTCCCCAGTTCTTTTAAAGTCACTGCCATATTATGATACCCTATCCCCAAACGGGTTGAATGCCCTCTTTCACCTACCCTCATGAGATGCCCCATTAATTCTTGTTCCATCCGCAGTAAATCTTTAGGACGCTCTTTTAATAAAACGTTCGCATAAGAAGAAAGCGTGTCTAAATGATATTCACCTAAAGTTTCTCTACGAACCTGCAAGCTCCTTTCAAAATAATCAAGAGCCTCTTTTGCTCTTGATAATCCCCAAAACGCAGCTCCTATTTCATTCAGGCACTCTCCCAACTCCTTACTCCCTTTACTAAAAAGTCTTTCTGCTTCAAAAAGAAATGTCAAACCCTCATGGGGATTCTCTCGACACCGCACAAGCCACGTTCCCAAAGAGCAAAACATCTTTCCTCTCTCCACAGCTACCATCTTTTCCCACCTTGAATGTTCTCTTAATTGAAGAACATGAGGAAACAATTCTTCTGCAATGGACCAAGACTCAGCAACACGCCAGTTAAACGCTTTTACGCTCTTGGCAATTGCGTAAAAAGCTCTAGCATACATATGATCATTTTTCTCCATTGTAATGATTCCTTGAACAACAGCTCGTAATAAACGGGAGATAGAATAGCTTTTTGTAACTGAATCGTAAGAAATCAAATTCAGCTCTGTTAAGTCTCCAATGATTTTCCCTTTTGACCGCGTTCGTTGTCCAACTCCAACAGTCTGAAGGGTCTCCTTAACCCAATCATCGATCATCCGAGAAGAGATGGATTCATGATTTATATATGCACAGAACCCTATGAAACTAAAGGCCTCTGCATTGCTTTTCCTAAGTTCTATGAGAAGCTGTTCATAAACTTTCCCCAAGGCTTGAGGATAAAGTAATTGGTCAGCGCTTTCCCAAGCAAATGCCCCTTCTTCTTTGAGAAGCATTATAAACTCTCCCACATCTAAGTGAGTTTTTCTCATGTAATGGGCTGCAGACTCTAACATCGGGGGAAACCCTTCAAGCTCTTGGTTGAGTGCCGCAACCTGATTAATTGGAACCTCAGGAAAAAGATTCTGTGCTTCCTCATCTGAAAAGGGAGGGACTTCTAGGAATGCTTCAGGGTTTACCCAAACATTCTTCCTCCTTGAAGTGATCAAAACGCACCCTCCCCGCGCTGGTAATTCGATGGGAGCTTGAACCCCATAGAAAATAATAAACCAGGGTTTAGAGCCTATCCCTTTCTCAAGAACCCTATGAATTTCTTGCCGCAATCTCTCAAAAGGGTAATCTTTTATAGGAACCTGCAAAACCCGAGCAAGATCTTGGTAGTCTTGCCGGAAAAGACCTGGGGTTTCTGATCTTATTGACCAGACAAGGGAAAAATGTTTTAAATAGAGGTTGCCAAAGACTGTTGCTATCGCTTTTTTTCCTATTCCAGCAGGCCCGGTCAGCACTTTTACTGTTGTAGGACTGGTTTGCTCCCGTTCTTCAGCAATCAAGGCCTCTTTTAATGCCTCCAGAAGAGGATCTCTTCCTACAAAATTTGGGTGGGGCCCTCTTAGCCGAACCGAATGTGAATCCATCCTAGAAAGAAACCGGTGCGTCAGAGGAGCTTTCATCCCAGCGCTCACAATGTTTTCGACAGACTGCTCTAGTGATTCTTTTCGTTTTGTCAGGGATAAACGCCAAGCTTCGATCTTTTCTTTATCAAGCTCACCTTGTAAAAAGGCAGTGGCTTGCGCTAAAAAATCTTCTCTGATTTCTCGAGATACATATCTACGCAATCCTTTCATTGCTCCAAAAAGCTCAAAAGCAGCCCCATAATAACCTAAAAACTGCATGTCATGACTTCCCTCGAAAAAGGTCAGACATGTTCTAAAAATCGGCTCAAAAAAAGGATCGGGACAGCTTGCAAACAGCTCCCCTAGGTAGATGGGGTAAATCGTCCCTTTCTTATCGGAGTCATTATATCTTTCTCTTGCTAGTCGAACCTCTTGAGCCACCCCAATTGGGGAATCACCCCTTTCGTCACACTTTTTTTTCAACCCGGGAGTACAAATAATTGCTGCTAGATCTGCAGTACGAATGAGGCATTGGAACCGGTTCAAGTCATCTCCAGGATTTAAATCTTTAAAACAGAATAGAGGACATACCCCAGCTAAAGCTAAATCAGGAACAAATGTGTGTTCTAGCCAATCCTTTATCCCCTCTTCTATCGTAAAACAAACAAAGCAGGTAGGCCTTTTTTTTTGTTTTGATACATCGCAAAGTTTTTGAAGCGCGCCTTCAAAGAGCATCCGCACTCCATCTTTTTGAAAGAGTAGTTGTTCAATGCGGGGATCTTTTTTTGCAAGCTCAGCAAGAATGCTTCGTTCTAATTTCTCCAAGAAATGAACCTCTGCATAAGGGTCTTTAATTTGTCTAACTAGCTCTCTGGCCTCCAGCAAAAGAGCCATACTCGCCTCATCACCCTGTTGTATTAAGCGCAGATTGCTTAATACTTTAGTGCCGGATTCAGATAAGGGGAGGGGCTTTGGCAAATTGCTTGAATGACTGCTGCTTGTATCCGAAGTACACCATGTACTGCTTGATGCATAGCTACTACTACTTGTTCTACTCGATGCTCTTGGAAGAGCCGTTGTTAAAGGTATCATATTTTTTCTCCTATAGGTACTAACTAATCATGCACCGCTTGCTTCTAGATCCAGGAGCTGAAAGTGCTAAAAGCCGTTCGACAAATTCACCTTCTTCAGTGCAATGCTCCAAGCAGAAATCAACAAGCTTCGCATAAACTTTTCGAAAGAGCCATTGTCATTATGTTCCCTCCTTATTGAGCTGTTTTTGCATGGCTTGAGCTTTATTTTTCATCTTCTTCGCAAGAGAACTCTTTCCATGAGCCTGGAGAGCAGCAGCCCTTTTGAGATAAAGCTCTGCTAAGTAACAATGGACCTTGGTTTGATAAACGGTATGGTTAATCTTTATCGCAGCGGCATAGACCTTATCTGCTTCAGAGTAGTCCCCTCTCTTCTGAAGAAGGTCTCCTAAGGCTCTATAAGTGGCCGCTGCAGTAGGCTGGGAGTCAAAACGCTCTTGATAGACCCGTTTTTGCATACGAAGGGCCTCTTTGACTTTATCAATCGCCCCTTCGATATCTCCCTTTTTGCTCAGGAGAACCCCTTGTTCACGGAGGATTCTTGCAATATCAAAGTGATCTTCTCCTCCAGCAACCGCTTGAAATACCTCAAGTGCTTGGCCTAAAACCATTTCAGATTCGTCCAAACGCCCCAATGCACTTAATACTTGCCCCTGGTACTGAAGGCAAATCGCCCGCTGGTAGGCTCTATTGCATTTTGTCGGATTTTGCTCCACTTGGACATAAGAAGTGGGATCTTGGCAGCTTTCAAAGATCTCTCCTCCTTTTTTGAAGTCGCGATAGGCTTGAAGGGAAGCCATTTCTTTGCGATAGGCTGCAAGCCCCTTGAGGAAGTAGGTCCGTCCTTGCAAGGGATGCCTTTCTGAGGGCTTCCATTTTTCCGCTAAGCAAAGATATTTTTCTGCTTTATCTGAGTTGACTTCTGCATCTAAAAAATAGCGAGCAAGAATCAGGGATAAACGGGTTGAATACACCGTGGGCACTTCAATATGATCTAAAACGTTCATGCAGTGGGGAAGCATCTGCTGAAAAGGACGTAAAGCTGCTTTACATGTGGGGTTGTAGTTCACAACCGCTTCGTAGGTGAGGAGGGTTTTTAAGATCCTTTCCCTATCTTTTACTGATTCTGAAAGGAGTGCTTGCTGAAGCAACCGTGAGATAGAAAATGATTGGCTTTGAGCGTCATAGCGAATAAGTGAATGGTTGGTCAGTTCCCGCAAAATGTCTCCTTTTGCAAGGATGATTTGCCCATCGTTGAAATCACTTTGCTCTTTGATCCAATGAGAAAGAAAGGAGACAGGGATATTGCTTGGGCGCAAAAAGATTGCATCTTTTAGAAATTGCAAGCTATGGGAGGCTTTCTCTTCGAGACGCTTGAGGGTGATTTTGTAGGTAGCCGCTAAACTTCTAGAGTATCTCTTACTGATTCCTCTTAGGGGGCTGACTTCTGTCCCTAGGATCTCCTTTAAACTCGACTGATATTCTGCAATACCAATCCCTGGAGTTGCTAAAACATAGTGTCCCACGTAATTGATGAGGAGAGGCAAGTTATCGAGCTGATCAATAAGCAACCGAAGAGTTTCAGACTCTTTTTCTCCTGTAATCTTAGAGAGGAGGTCAATATTATCCTGATACTTCTTGGAAAGCTCTAAAACATGGTTAGAAAAACAGATCCCTTTATCCCTAGAGGTGACTAGGATGTGCCCTCCCATCCTAGGAAGCTCGCGCGGCAAGCTTTGAACATCATCGATGACCAAAAGCCAAGGTTTCCCTTTCCGATTTTCTAGCTCTACATGAATCTTCTTTTTAAGAGCTCCTAGGTTAGCATCTTGAACACCCAAAAAATCTCCTAGAGAGATGTAAGACCGGCTGAGCGCCTCTTCATGGCTTCCATCCATCCAGCCCACCAATGAGAACTGGGAGAGGTTTCTATTGGCAAAAGCAATCGCCAACTCTGTTTTTCCGATCCCCCCTTCTCCAGAAATGGCAATGAGATTTCCCTTCCTCCCCTCTCTCTTCTTTAAGAGGGCGCTTTTCAAAAAGGCCATTTCTTCCTGCCGTCCCAAAAAGTCAAAGTGGATGGAGGGAAGATTTAAGCAGGGGGTTTGCTCTTCTCCTTTCACCAATAAGAGGCCCAAAACAAGAAGAACAGACCCTAGAAAAAGGATTCCTTTTTTTCTCTTTTTGAGGAAAGGTTGCTTCTCCACACATTCGATTTGGATCTTAGAAAGGGGAACTCCTGGCACTTACACCTCTAAATCACAAATTAATCGGAATGATTCTCTAGGATCTTGATTTAGGTGTCAAGATTACTTTCTCCCCTTCGCTAATGGTAATCGCTTTTATGGAATGAACGTTTGCATCGAAAATCTCGACTCTAAAGACCCGAGATTTCCGACGCAAGTGGATAACTTAAGCACCAGAGTGCAGCCTAAGCTGCACTCTTGGACAGTATTAGTCAGAAAGAGCCTCAAGTTCCCTCCGTTGAGCCGCGCTTAATCGGTCCAAAAGTCCCCTTAACCCAACCTTGAAAACGGGGGCGCTTTCCCAAGACCTTCTGATCGATTTAAGACCTAAGCTTATAAACGCAAACTCATCAGCTCCGCTCAATCTTTCATCCTGTATCAGCTCTGCCAGGGTAACAACCGCAATATGCTTACTATCCCATCCATTTTTAATGGAGGTAAAGCAGGTTTTAACAAACTTTTTTTGCTGGTGCTCCTCTAGTTTTTCCCCCTTTATCAAGTTTCCTAGGGTGATAATAGCAGCATATTTGCTATCCCATCCTCCTGGGATAGAGTCGATACACTTTTGGATAAACCCCCCCAAATAAAGGGGATCTTCCGTACGGATCGCCTCTCTAGAAACAACTCTTAAATAGGCATATTTATCTTGAGATCCTTTCGTAAGAGTTATCAGCGCTTTTGTTGTGAGAGAAGCAATATCCATCTCCTCCCCTGCCATATGTCTTCCTGCAATCGCGCAGGCATCTTGACTTTTCCAACCTCTTGCAACAGATTGGTCGCAAACCGCCTTGAACGCTCCCTCCTGAGCAGGGGTGAGCAGATCATGGATTTCGCTTAAGGTGGTCGCATAAATGTGCTTGCTATCCCACCCCTCTTCGATAGACTGGATTCCTAACTGAATAAATTCCTCCTGAAATCCCTCCAGCTTTCCTTGTCTAAAGAGCTGCCCTAAAGTGGAAATTACAACATATTTGCTATCCCATCCTTCTTCAATCGAGTCAAAACAGGTTGTCACAAAAGTGCTCCATATTGCCCCTCCAACAACTTCTGGTTCCATCATTTCTGCCGAAGATAGTTTTACATAAGCATACTTATCTTGACTCCCTTCTTTAAGGGTTTCTACTGCCTTTTGAGCAATGTATTTCATCATATCTGAATTGAACTGCATGGGAACTGCCATAATATCTCCTAAATTTGTAAATTTCTCTTATCGACCTCTTGCTTAAAAGTTGATCAAGCAAAAGTCTAAAACGAACTTTATAGCCTGACAAGGATTTAGTTCAATCATTTTTTGATTTTTTTTTAGAAAAATTATCTGGAAATTACAATTTCACAGATAGGCGCACTGTCAAACCCTCTTCTAATAGACTCAGCGCAACAAGCTTTGAAGGTCTTTCTTTGCGAACGTTTGAGTTGGCCACGCATTTCATGCAACGTAATGGTGAAAATGTACTTATTATCCCAACCATTATAAATCGATTCCTTCCAGAGATCGACAAATTGCTGCTGTTCCGATGGACTGAATCTCCCTTTTTGTGCTAAGTCCCCTAGAGTTCGAACGACAACATATTGACTATCCCATTTTTCTCTAATAGACGTGAAACAGATTTGGATAAACTTTCCCCAAAGTTCCGGTACAGCTTCCCGAGAGATCCCTCCCGTAAAAGCGAGCCTCAAATAGGCATATTTGTCCTGAGATCCCTTATCAAGAGTGGCTATAGCTTTTTCTGTTATAGCTGCAATCGGCTCCCCTTCTGTAACAACTCTACATATAGCCAATTCCTCTTTATGAGTATTGCAGGTATCACCAAAATCCACTTTCTGATCCGCCGTTAACCGCTCACGAAATTTATCTAAGGTAACCGTAAAAATATGTTGACTCTGCCACCCCTCTCTAATGGATTGAATTCCAAGCTCCACAAACCTTTTTTGTTGCTCTGGACTCAGCCTCTCTTCTTTTAAGAATCCCCCTAAAGCGATAACAACAGCAAATTTACTATCCCATCCCTTATCAATGGATATGAAACAGGTCTTAATAAAATCGTCCCAGAGTCTTACACTCACAGCTCCCTCTGTTATCGAAACTAACCTTAAGTACGCATATTTATCTTGAGACCCCTTTTTAAGGGTTCTTATTGCGCAAGCAACAATTCTTGAAAAGTCTCGTGTCTCCGGCACTAGAGTAAATCCCGAGGCAAGTTTTTTTGATAGCTCGCTGAATGTTTCTTTTGCTCTAACAGGTACCAGAGCCCTGACTTTTCCCTTTTCTAACCGCCACGTTATTAATCTGTCTTTATCAATCGTCCCTCCTAAAATCATTTTGATTTGAGAGAAAAACTCTGCACCAAACCCTTCTATGCTTTCCAATCTCAAAAAACCTCGTATCGTCCCAAAAAACTCCAAAGCAGGTAAGTAATAGCTCAAAAAATTTCCATCTGTGCTGTTGCCAAGTACTGTCATCTTGTTCCCAAAAAGCTTTCCAAAGTGGCGGGAACAACAGGTCTCTTCTGGTTCTCCCTTTAAGTAAAGTTGATAGATAAGCTCTAAAGTCTTATCTGACCTATTATAACGCTTTTCTGCCATTTTCAGTTCTTTAGCCATTCCGTCCGGTTTAAGCATCTTACTTTCACATTTTTTTCGGGCTTGTGGTGTTCCAACAACGAGAATCTTATCAGTCATCTTTACAAACCTTTCAAACTTGGAGATACTTCCACTTAACTGCCAACCGCTACAAACAGGGCGCATCCCAACCAAATCTAGATCGTAGAGAAAGGTTTCCCTTAGCCACTTTGAGACTCCTTCTTCTATGCTATGACAGACAAAGATCGTAGGCCTTCCCCCATCCGGTGAATCTCTGCAAATCTCCTGAAGAATCTCCTCAAAGACTAGTCGTATGCTATCTTTTTCATCGACCATTTTTTGAACCCCTTTATTGCCAGATTCTGTTCCGATCTCCCTTAACATCTCTCCGTCCAGACTTTCAAGTAGATTGGCAACTGCATAAGGATCATCCAGAGTTTGAGCAAGTTGCCGCGCTTCTAATAAATGGGCTGCACTTTCTCCCCATTTTCCTTCTTTAACCTCCTTCTTCACAGTCTCCAACAGCTCTAAAATCTTCCTCCCTTTCCCGGATAAAATCGATTCTTCTTTCTCCTTTATTTCCGAGCTGGGAAGATGTTTTGAGCTACTACAAGCAGCAATACTTTTTGAAGTTAATGAAGCCACTGACATTTTTGATCTCCTAATTGAAGTATGATAAATATTCTACGCCATCCACTTTTAAATCGATAAGAACTTTCTGCTCCCCATCTCTTTTTTTTAGAAAAATCCAAAAACAACTTGTATAAAATTAAAATACTACGTTAATGTCTTTTTTAGACTTTCTTGATCACTAAACAACAAAAGGGAGTCGCTTTTAACCTTAGCTATAGATCCAAGGAGGACAAAATGGCAGCAACAACAATACAAATACAGAAATTTGTGGCCTTTGGAACAGTGTACCAATGCCGCACACTTAATAATATTTACACCCTTAAGCAAAAAGAAGGTGGAACCTTCACCCTTAAAGTCCGTAACCTCGCTCAAGTGTGTTTACTCAAAAAAACGGTCACGCTTAGAAATGTAGAAGATATATCGATTAGCGTTCTTCGTGGTAAGGGGATCCTCCCTCAGGAGGAACTGGGAACTGCTGAAGGTTCTAAGGCCCTCAAAGATCTTACAGAACAGATCGATGATATGGCTCAAAAACCGGCCCAACTTGCAACCTACATCTCTCTTGCAAAACTCTTAGAAAGTCCCCAGGAAAAGGCCCAACTTCTTCTTAAAGGCGCTTGCCAAGCCTTAAACAAAGACGATCAAGCAACAGCAAGGGAGCTTATCGAGGAGGCGCAGAACTACTCTGAAGGCTCTTTCCTCGATCAAATGCTTGTTCTATTTCCTTACCGAGAAGAAAAACTCAAGGGATTTGCCAGGGAAGCTGAAGAAGGAGGTAACCTCCGCCTTGCCCTTAAGGCTTATAAGATGCTCTCACAAATCGAACAAACCCCCTCCTACACACAAAAAGTGATTGAAACCTACGAAAAACTTTCGCTAATAGAGCCTACCCCTCCGACTGTAAGAGCCCCTGTTTTTCCTTGGTATCTCCGCCGCTTAAAAGAGCTCACCCAAAATATTCCCATGCTCCTCACTGTGGATCATGCGAATCACTTTTGGTCTTCTGTGGAAGAGCTGACTTTCAAAGCTATTGAAGCGACTCGTGATACTCATGATTATATTGCTATCTGCGGCTTTCTAGAGACTGTCTACATGCATGGCGATGAAAGTAAGCTTGACGGTCTTTGGTATGATCTCGGACAGGCCTACCTTGCAGTGGATCAGGTCGGAAAAGCTGAAGAGACCTACCAAAAGGCTTTTGATCGTTTTCAGACCTTTAGACATGCCTTTGCTCTTGCTAAAACCTTCAAAAAAGGGGGGTATATTCAGGAAAGTGTTCAGACTTATTATGAAGCTTCCCCACTAGCCCTATTAGAAGGAATTGAAGATGGAATGGCTAAGTGTATTAAGGGAATAAGAAAGATTGATCCCAAGATGTCTCATCTAGACACATCGGCAAAACTGGACCTACTCACTCAGGCGGAACTCCTTCCAACAACCTCCAGAATCTCAACGCTAGATGGCCGAACCACAAATTTAGAGTGGTCCCTGATCAAACTACGAGAGGATTTTGACAAGAGCATGAGTGTCATTTCATTTTCGATGTATAAAATAAGGGAAGAAATGGAGGTCTTGAAAGCGCGGATAGATGCTCAAGCGGAGACACTTTCAGAGGAAATTCGTCTTATTAAGGGCCGCTCTATCGCTGAAAGAAATGAAATGATCTATGGAAGAAATATTTGGAAGAAATACTTTGGCCTTATTCTAGAAGAACCTTCCCTTCCTAAAGATCTTGAAGCAGTCCTCAATAGTGATTCTCCCTTTGCGATTGAGGGGGTTAAGGGAACCAAAATCAAAGATACACATCTCTTAGTTCTCGTTCCAGAATCCTTGAGCCTTAACTCTCTTCAAAAGCTTGCTAAAAGTCCTTTTAAGGGAGCACCTTCTACGAAATATCGACATAACTACCATGATGAGCACGGGGAAGTTTCTACTGTTGCATCTCGTTGGATCTTGATCAGCAAAGGGCTCATTGAGGAAAGCAGGAACACATCTTATCCGGATCAAGAGAAGATGATTGAAGCTCACGAAGGGTATACCATCCCTCCTGCTTTAGATGTTGCTGCTGCTCTTCTCATCCACCATGCAGCCACAAAAAAGAAGCTCTATAGCGGCGTTAAAACCTTTACCCGCTGCGCAGAAACCGTAGAGGTAAGTGGTAATCATATGGTCGTTGGGGGTTTTAGACCTGATGGCCTCGGTGTCTGCGAAGGAGCCAGTAACGGCAGCAGATACAACGATGGCATTGCAGCCTATCGAAACTTATCTCAATAATACCCATAATAGGCCCCCGCAAGGGGGCTTTTTTTAGATAGTGTCAAAAAGATTCTTTTTTTTATAACCCAATGGGTTTATACTTTCCTCTAACTGTTTAACAACTAGTGAGAATAAAAATGGCATCCAGTAGTAGCTCAGGTTTCTTAGGGAAAAGCACATTTAGAAGTGGCTATACCCTTGAGTTCTATAGAGAAGACAAAAAAGTTGTGGCTATTCTTTATGAAGGAGATTCCGAAGTTGATCAATGTCCTCTAGAACTACCGATTGATTCTTGGTTTTACGAAAAGTTGTCAAAAGAACCTACAGAAAAAGCGCGTATCGATAGGTTCTTGCGGGAAAATAAGGTCCTGATTGCCCCAGAAAGGAGGATAGAAAGACCTCTAACAACCAGACGAGTCGTTATGTCGGAGGAAGATTTTAAAAGTCAGCTTGATAAGATCAAAACAACTGCAAAAAATTTGAAACTTCCTAAAACAAGTTGTTTTGTTTCCTATAGCACAGGGGAAGAGGATGTGAATAGCTGGCTCGATCACCATTTCTTGCCCGATTTACAAAGAGCTGGGATTAGGGTCTATTGCACCCGTCTTAAAGGACAGTTCGTTGGAGGAGATGATCTGAATAGCTTTGAGACCAGAATTGCTATTGTTGACTATATCTTTATGATTTGCACTCCTGCCGCTTACACAAAGATGATAAATAATAAGGAAAGTGGATATGCACGTGAGTGGTCTTACATAGAAAAAAGATACCAAGAGAAGGCTAAATTAAGGACTATTATCCCCCTTGTTCTCAAAGGAAAACAAGAAAGTGTCCCAGAAATTCTTAGACAGCGTGTGAATCCAGAGCTCTCAATTGACTCGGGGACCTCTAAGTATTTTTCTCCTAGGACGGTTGATACGATTTCTAAGGCCCGCGGCTTGCTTAGCTTAAGTGAATGTGAAGTTGTAGCGGAAACACTTAGAGAGGTTTACCTGCAAAACAATACGATTTCCCTTCTCATTGAGGAAAAGTCCCTTCCGATAGAAGCCATTTATACGCGCCTCGCAATTATTGGAGCCGCTGAGCAAAGAAAAAAGAAAAAAGGGATTGAAGAAGCACAGCTTGGTCAAGTAGATGATGGGTGTCCCCCTACCCATGAAAGCTTTTTTGAACCGAAAACACTCATTGAACTTGACGCTCTTTTTGAACATAAAAAGTTAAAAGAAACTCCTAAAAAAGAGGTGATCATCTATGGATCAGCGGGGATTGGAAAAAGTACTCTGTGTCACTATATCTCCTGTCAATGGGCTACAGGCTCCCTATGGCCTCAATTCACCCATCTTTTCTGGATTAAGCTTCGAAATCTTAATGGAGAGCTTTTTCCAAAAGAAGCAGGAATAAGATATACAACAGCTCACTTGGTCTCTAGAGAGTGCAAACTTCAGCTCAAAGATGTCCAACAACTTTTAACCGATCCACGGGTTAGAGAAACGTCTCTCCTTCTTTTAGATGGAGAAGATGAACTTCCGAGAGAAACGAGCAGCCGAGATCGGAGCGCTTACTTAAACCCTCCCTTCGAAGAACTAATTAGTTTGTTTCCTCATATCTTAGTCACCTCTAGACCTCAAATCAGCTCTATCCTTCCTCATACGTGCTATCAGCTTGAAATCCTTGGCTTTGATCAGGCTGGAATTGATCATTATATCGATCATTTTTTTACCGACAATGAAGAAGGTAAAGTGTTGGTTAGAAAACAATTAAATAATCCATTAGCAAAAAGCCTTGCCCACATCCCGATTATATTAGAGATGTTCTGCTCATTAGCTCGTGAAGGTAAACCTCTATTTGCTCTTGGAACCTCTCCTACAACTACCACCATTTATAAGACGTTAACAGATTGGCTTTATAAAAGGTTTTTGATTGAAAAAACTCCAGTAGCCACTTCATCAGCAAGGTCAGATCCCGATCCGAGTGAAGACCCAGATGTGCGCAAAACTGTCCTCATTTTAGAAGAGATTGCCTGGCAGGCTATGGAGCAAAATACTCTTTACCTCTCTAGTCGGAACATCACAAGAATTTGTCGCAAATTTGGATTAAGAAATTCAAAACCACTGGAGAATTTGGGGCCTTTCCGCATTAAAGAGGGATTAGGCCGCTTTATCCATCTAACCTTTCAGGAATACTTTGCTGCCACTTATCTTGCCCGTTTTTACACGCTGGGTAATGTAGAAGAAGGGAGAAAGCTTTTGACCCAAATCAAGTTCGATCCTCGTTACTCCATTACCTTGCCAATGGTTGCAGGCGTTCTCTCTCTCGAGAGGGATGACGGTGCCTCTCTTCGCACTTTTTTTAAGGATCTATTTGGAAAACCACGAGATTTAGCAAAGGGACGTGAACCCATCCTCTTTTCCAGTTGCTTTGCAGAATGTGTGGATCCTAAGCAAGTTCCCCAATATGAAGGAGAATTTATCCCAAGCATTATAGAGTACATGCAAGCTATATATCTCCCAACAACGCTTTTTAGGTTCCTCAAACGAAATATCCGTTTATTATACCATGAAAAAATAATCAATTACATCAGTGATTGTATAGTTAAGCCCATAGATTCCATGGATCCAATGCGAGAAAGAATAATTAATTTATTGGAAAGCATGGCAAAAGCTGAACAACCTATACCGATTAAACTCATAAAGCTTCTATTGGAAAGCCTATCTAATCGAGTACTTACAGAAGCTATTTGGATGCCTGGTCAGCTCCCAGGAGGAATGCCTGCCGAAATTCCATTAAGGTTCTCTCCTGATATTCTAGAAGAGATTCCTCTTCACCTTTTAGAAGAGATAACTACGGGGGAAACTAGCCTAACTTCTGGTCGTATAGGAGTTCTTGAGGAAATAGCCACAGGAGAGCAAGCTGTATCTACCATGGCTATCGAAGATTTCTTGCTTATGGCGAGCTATCTTGATATCCCATTTTTCCGAATGGGTCTTATCCATTTCCTAAAAAGACTCTCCAGTGCTAAGCAAGATATACCTATTGAGTTCCTGGAAGCTCTAGCAAAGAAAACGACTGCGATCATGGGTATTTGTCGCATGAATCTTCCGCACTACGACAAATTTTTAGAAGAAGGCTATAGACATATTAGCAATAATCTAGCTAGAGATCCAAGACATCTATTAGAAAAGGTGTCCGATAGTGCTTTCGCAGATCCTTGGAGTAGAGCTAGTGAATACACTATTATTAAGGAATTAGAAAAGATTGATCTATCCGTTTTAAAAGCTGCTATTGAAAAGGATCCTTCTGGCCCACTTTTAGTACTCCAGATATGTGCTATAACCCAAAGAGCCTTCTGGGTTTTGGAAAGGACCATTCATATAGCTGATCAACGAAAACATATTTCAGTTGATGTTGAAGAGGACAACCTTAGCCAACTAAGGGCCTTCTCAATCAATGGTTGTTTGCTCAGGAATGACCTTGAGCATCGACATCCAATCCTTCTCCCCATAAAAAAGGGTAAAAAAAGAAGTGGAAATTTTTCCTCTTTTATCCTAAGCTAGCCTCCTATGGAAGAAGAGTTGCCGAAGTCCTATAACCCCAACATAACTGAAGAAAAGTGGTATCACTTCTGGGAACGGAAAGGGTTTTTCCATGTCGATCCCCTTTCAGACAAAGAGCCCTACTGCATCGTCATGCCCCCACCCAATGTGACAGGGGTTTTGCATATGGGCCACGCCCTTGTTAACGCCCTCCAGGATATTCTGATTCGGTGGAAGCGGATGGAGGGCTATGAGGCCCTTTGGGTCCCTGGGCTCGACCACGCTGGCATCTCCACACAGACGGTGGTAGAAAAGGATCTGATCGCTAAAACGGGGAAGCGGCGGAGCGACTTTGACCGAGAAGAGTTTTTAGGCCACGTCTGGAAGTGGAAAGAAAGATCGGAAGAGCGGATCGTGGGCCAGCTTAAGCGGCTAGGGTGCTCCCCTGACTGGCTTCGGAAGCGGTTCACGATGGACGAAGAGTCGAACTTAGCGGTGCGGACCCTCTTTAAGAAGATGTATGACGAGGGGCTCATTTATCAGGGGGACTACCTGGTCAATTGGGATCCGATCACCGAGACCGCTTTGGCCGATGATGAGGTCGAGTATGAGGAGCGGGAAACAAAGCTTTGGCATTTCCGCTATCCGCTAGAAGAGGGAGAGGGACATTTGACGATTGCAACGACCCGCCCTGAGACGATGCTTGGCGATGTGGCTGTCGCAGTTTCTCCCAAAGACCCCCGCTATAAAAAGCTTGTCGGAAAAAGTGTGACTTTGCCAATCGTAGGGCGGGTGATTCCAATCGTAGCTGATCATTATGTTGACCCTGAGTTTGGAACGGGTGTGGTAAAAATTACGCCAGCTCATGATCCGAATGATTGGGAGCTGGGCAAGCGGCATGACCTTCCCCTCATCAATATTCTCAATGCGAATGGGACTCTCAATGAAAATGGTCTCGAGTACGAAGGGATGGAAAAAGAAGAAGCTCGCCGTAACATCGTTGCCCGGATGAAGGAGCTCGACTTGCTTGAAAAGATCGAGCCCTATACCCACCGAGTGGGGGTCTCTTATCGGTCGAAAGCGATCATCGAACCTTACCTTTCTAAGCAGTGGTTCATCAAGATGGAACCCTTTAAGAAGAAGCTGATCGATGCGGTCAAGAAGGGGCGGGTCAAAATGATCCCCAAAAACTGGGAGAGCACCTACTTTCACTGGATTGAAAATTTACGCGACTGGTGTATCTCACGCCAACTCTGGTGGGGACACCGGATCCCGATTTGGAAACATGAGTCTGGGAAGATCATTTGCTACGAGGGGAGAGGGCGTCCTCCTGAGGTGGTTGAAAATCCTGAAGGGTGGAGTCAAGACCCTGACGTTCTCGACACCTGGTTCTCCTCCTCTCTTTGGCCTTTTAGCACCCTGGGATGGCCCCACACCACCCATGAACTAAAAAAGTTTTACCCCAACTCGACCCTGATTACCGGCCATGACATCCTCTTTTTCTGGGTGGCGCGGATGATTATGATGGGAGAGTATGTGATGGGAGAGGTCCCTTTTGAGGAGACCTCTTTGCAGGGACTCATCTTTGGAAAGTCTTACTGGCGAGAAAACAAAGAGGGAGGAGTCACCTACGCCTCTTTAGAGGAGAAAAAGGCTTTTGATCTCGGCTCCGCCCCTCCAAAGGAGATCCGCTCGAAGTGGGAAAAGATGTCGAAGTCAAAAGGGAATGTGATCGATCCGATTGAGATCATCAATACTTATGGGACCGATGCGATGCGGATGGCCCTAGCTGCTAGTGCGACCCACAGCCCCCAGATCGATCTCGACCGTCGCCGCTTCGAAGAGTTTAAGAATTTTGCCAACAAGGTGTGGAATGGTTCCCGCTTTGTCTTGATGAACCTCACCCTGACCGCTGAGGAGTTTGAAGAGGGACTCGGCCCCCTTGCCCTTGAGGACCGGTGGATCCTCTCGGTTCTGAATCGGACGATCGACGAGATAAAAACCCACTTTGAAGGGTACCACTTTGACCGGGCTGCGATGCGAAGTTACACTTTTTTCTGGGATGAGTTTTGCGCCTACTATGTGGAAATGGCAAAACCGACCCTTTTTGCCAAAAATGAGGCGAGCAAGCAGAAGCAAAAAGTGCTCCTTGTCGTCTTACTCGCAGCGATCCGCCTCATGCACCCCATTGCCCCTTTCATCACCGAGGAAATTTTTCAGAAGCTCAAAGAGTGCTTTCCCCGTATCAAAGTTTCCGATGCTGACCCCTACACCGCTGAAGCGATAGAAGCGCTTCTTTCCCCTGCCTGCATCGTCGCCCCCTACCCGAAAGTGATCGATAAAAAAGACATTTCCCCCGAAATCGAAGAGACCTTTGCTTCTTTAAATGAAATCGTCTACGCGATCCGAAATATCCGCGCCGAGATGCAGCTCCCTCCAGGGATCAAAACCGACGTGATTATCGAGGGAGAGACGGCATCAATCGAGCCTCACGGCTCGATCATCTCCTCTCTTGTCCGCATCCAGTCTCTTTCCTTTAACCCCGAGGAAAAGCCGACCGGCTTTACCTCATCCGCCCTCGTCAAAGGGGTTAAGATCTCCATTCCCCTCCCGCAGGAGCTCCAAGAAAAAGAGAAGAAGCGGCTCGAAAGGGAGGTAGAGAAGCTCAACGGGCAGATCGCTTCACTCAACAAGCAGCTGAGCAATCCTAATTTTGTCGAAAGGGCCCCTGCCGAGCTCGTCAATAAGACTAAGAATGCGCTCAGCGAAACCGAAGAGAAGCTCGCTGCGACTCAGGAGAAGATCTCTCAAATATAGTACAATGAATTCAGAAAATATAGGCTAAAGTGGTGTGTTTTCTGAATTCATTGTACTTTTACAGATTTTGCGATGATTTTCGAGAAAAAGATGGAAGAATGGACTAGCCGATTAGAGAACCATTGACAGCTAATTATAAGGGGTTTAAGGAGATTGGTTGACTAAAAATGCCGTTTTTGGTATCATTTGATACCGAAATCTGATACAGAGAGAATCGTGAAGCGTCCTACTTTCAGAGAAATCGATAGACGGCTAAAAGAAGCGAAAGAGGCCCTGAAAAAGAAGTGTGTCGCATTTGCTAATCCAGGAAAAGTAGTGGGGGAGCTCATGAACCTAGGGATAGGCCCAACAGATGAGATATGGGATTTAATTTTGAAACTGATCGATGAAATAGATTTAAGGGATTATAAAGGGACTTACCCACCACTTAAGAGCTATGAGTCAAAGATTCAGAGCCACGATTTATGGGCTTTTTCATGGTATAGCAACCACCTGAAAAAACAGATGTATTTGAAGTTCTGCATCAAGGGTGGAATTTTTTATTATGTATCGTTACATAAAAGTAAATATCCAGAAGGATAAAAGAAGAAATTATGAAATGCTTGGAATGTAATAAAACTCAGTTTGTTGAACAAAAAGTTCGGTTCACTCCGGAAATAAAAGGGGAAGCAGTTGAGGTGATTGTCCCGTGTATGGTCTGTAAAGGCTGTCAAAGCCCCCTTATGAACACGGAGCAAATGAACATTTTAAGACGCACCGCTGCAGACAAATACAAGGAAAATCATAACCTCCTTACTTCTTCGCAAATTATTGCTTATAGGGAAGGGTTAGGAATGTCTCAGTCTGCTTTTGCCCGCTATTTAGGCACTGGTGAAGCAAGTATTAAGAGGTGGGAGACCTATTATATACAGGATCTGAGTCAAGATGAACTTATCCGTCTAAAGTGCGATGAAGCTGCAGCCGAAATGAACTTTTTAAATGTCCATTGGAAAAGAGATGAGCCAACTGTATATAGTGGTCACGTAAAGTTCAATCTGCAGCTTTTCAAGAATGTTGCCCTATATCTTGTAGAGCATACGAAAGAGTCTATCCTCTTTCTGAACAAGCTCCATTTTTATGTCGACTTCTACCACTTCAAAAAATATGGAGTCAGCTTAACTGGAGCTCGATATACTCCGTTAAAGCTTGGTCCATGTCCCGATCAATACAGTCCCATTTATGAAGCTTTGGTCAGAGGAGGATATCTTAAAAAGATCAACAATCATTCATACAAGGTCCTGATGTCATCAGACCCTGCATTATTTGAAGATCGAGAAAAAGAAACCTTGGAATTTATATTAAAACTATACAAGTCCTTAGGACCACACAAGATCCTTAAAACTTCGCATGAGGAAGAGGCTTTTATAAAAACAGAGGAAGGGGCTTTTATAAGCTATACATCTGCCAAAAATTTGCGCATTCTGAAGAAAGCGCAATAAATTGGGCAGCTGCCCCAATTTCTAGCGGCCTTTCTTTCGGGCTAGCTTTTCTTTTTTGAGGATTCCTTCGAAGAGGCGGGTTTCCTTGGCGATGACCCCCGTAAGGGCAAAAAGGGCGATCAGGTTGGGGAAGGCCATCAGACCGTTCAGCATATTGGCTAAGTTCCAGACAAGTTTCATGCTTAAAAAAGCGCCGGGGAAGACAAGGAGGGTGAAAAAAATCCGGTAAACCTTGACGGTTCGAATTCCAAAGAGGTATTCAATACATTTTTCACCGTAGTAGGCCCACCCCAAAATGGTCGAATAGGCAAAGGGGATCAGGGCAATGGTGACGATCAGCCCCCCATAGGGAAGGATATTGTTAAAGGCGCGCAGGGCCATTGCTGAACCGTCAAGCATTTTTCCGTCAGGACCGAGCTCGCCAAGAACGCCCGAAACGGCAATGACGAGACCAGTGATGGTGCAGACAATGCCGGTGGTGATGAAGACGCTACACATCGAGACGAGGGCTTGACGGCCAGGAGTGTCGGTTTGGGCAGCAGCAGCAGCAATCGAGGAGCTTCCAAGCCCCGCTTCGCTGGAAAAAACCCCTCGGGAAATACCAAACTGAATGGCCATCATCACGGTCGCTCCTATAAAACCTCCGGTCGCTGCTTGACCACTAAAGGCAGAGCGGAAGATGAGGCTAAAAGCTGCAGGGACCGCTTCGATCCTCAAGGCAATAATGAGAAGTCCTCCAACGATATAAAAAACGGCCATAGCAGGAACAAGAAAGCCAACAACTTTCCCGATACTTTTAATTCCCCCAATCAAGGCAAAGCCCACTAAGCCCATAAGAATGATTCCTGACCAGAAGGGTTGAATTCCAAAAAGGTCCTGGACAGCGAGAGACACAGAGTTGGATTGAACGAGGTTTCCAATTCCAAAGGCGGCGCCGGCTCCTAAAATAGCAAAGATTGCGGCAAGCCACTTCCATCCCATTCCTCTTTCGATATAATACATGGGACCCCCACACATCTCTCCATCTTCGTCTGTCGTCCGGTATTTGATCGCTAGGATCGCCTCTCCATATTTGGTCGCCATCCCCACAAGGGCTGCCACCCACATCCAGAAAAGGGCGCCAAGCCCCCCAATGGCAATAGCGGTTGCCACGCCTGTAATACTTCCAATTCCAATGGTTGCCGCTAAGGCTGTCATCAAGGCCTGGAAATGGCTAATATCCCCTTGGGCACTATCGTCATGGCGGGTAAAAGCAAGCTTATGGGCATAGACGAGGTAGCGGAACTGGAGGGCCCGCGTTCGAATGGTAAGGTAAACCCCAATCACAATGAGAAGGATGATAAGGGGTGGCCCCCAAACCCAATTATTGAGGAGGTCAACGATCTTTTCGAACTGGTTCATAAAGAGATAAAGTGTTTCCGTTTTAAAAAGCTACGGGCCACATCGTAAACGTTTTTCCCTTTTTTTTCTACTAAATAGTTAAGGTTTTGCATTTCTTTTTCAGAAATGGCCCCTTTGAGCTTTCCTAAAGTGGGGGCAAGTGCGGGATATTTTTCTAAAACATCTTCCCTCGTTAAGGGAACTGCTTCATAGGAGGGGAGGAGATTTTGGTCATCTTCTAAAATTTTTAATCCTTTGCAAATCCCATCGGTGGTATACCCATTGATCACATCGACCCCTTTTCTTTTGAGCGCCACGTATAAAAGGGCATGGTCCATGAGTTTGAGTCCTGTGAAATCTATTTGATACCCCTCTCGCAGTAGGGCCATCTCTTCTCTTCCATGAAATTCTTGGTCGAAGGCGATCTGGAGTGGTATTTTTGCCAAATCGGAAAGGTTTTTAATCCCCCATTTAGTAGCCACCTGAGGGTCCATCATCAGACCATACCTATTTTGAAAACCGAGGGGATCGAGCCATACCATCCCATACTTGTCTAAAAAAGCCTCTTTTAGCTCCTCAAAGGTCGCTCCCCTTTTTAAAATAGCAGTAGCAGCGGTTCCGGTGTACTCGACGTAGAGATCGATCTCTTTTGTCTCCAAGGCATGGAAAAGAATATGGGTTGCGTCAAGGCCATATTTCCGCACCACTTTCATTCTAAGATCATGCTCGAGAAGTTGCCCGATCATCTCTGCTAAAATGTGTCCCTCAGTACTTTTTCCCGCTATGGCAATTGAGTTTTTCTCTTTGAGCTTCAAGAAAATTACGCCTAAGGAAAAGACGGCTACCAAGGAAAAGGTCAAAAGTAAAAGGAGGAGTCTCCGCAAAATTCTATTCATAATATTGGTTATTATGTTAGTGTGGACTATGCAATATTTTCAATCGCAAAGTCCACTTCCAACGCCTGAAGAGGTTCTTGCTAAACTCCCCCCTGCTAAGACGGTAGGTGCCTTCCGCTTGACAGCGGAACATATCATGCGGGGAGAGGATGACCGCCTGGTTATTTTTGCAGGTCCCTGCTCAATCCACTGCCCCGAAATTGCCCTCGAGTATGCTCACCGTTTTAAAGCTCTCTCTGACAAAGTAAGTGAGCAGATTTTTATGGTGATGCGGGTCTTTTTGGAAAAACCGCGTACCCAGTTTGGGTGGAAAGGGTTCCTCTATGATCCCCTCCTAGATGGAAGCTACGATATTGAAAAGGGGCTTTATGCCTCACGCGAGCTCCTCTTAAAGCTTGCAGCTCTAAAGGTCCCCGTTGCCACAGAGTTTCTCGATCCAATTCTCCCCGCCTATACCCAAGACCTTATCACCTGGGGAGTGATTGGCGCTCGCACCTCCACCTCCCAAATTCACCGGCAGATGGCCTCCCATCTTTCGATGCCAGTCGGCTTTAAAAATGAAACCGATGGAAACCTCGACAATGCAATCTGCGGTGCTTTAGCCGCCCGCCATCCCCAAGCTTCACTTGGGATAAACCAAGAAGGAAAGGCGTGTTCGATTAAAACCTCGGGCAACCCCTATACCCACTTAATTCTTCGCGGCGCAGAAACCACCTCTAATTATGATGAAATTGCCGTTTCGAGGGCGGTCCAAAAACAGCGTCTCTATGGTCTAAGCTCTCGCCTACTCATCGACTGCGCCCACGGAAACTCTCAAAAAGATCCTCAAAAACAGCAACTCGCTTTTTGTTCTACTTTGGAGCAGATCGCTGAGGGCAATCACCTAATTATGGGAGCAATGCTCGAAAGTCATCTGCAAGGAGGAAATGCCCTTTCAATGACCGATCCTTGCCTTGATTGGGAGACAACAGAAAAATTGATCCTCTGGGCTAGTCAATCACAATCAGGTCGGTCCATAGCTGCTGCTTCCACTCTTTAAGGACCTTTCCGTCGGGAGTCTGAATGGTCGCTTTGTAAGTAAGGAATCCTTTCGTTTCCTCATACTTTTCTCCGAGAAGGGAAAAGGTGACTACCCCCCGCTTTCGAGCGATCGGATAGCAGACCCTCTCCTGAGTATGGTCCCTATAAAGAATGTCAAGGAGAAGGGTTAGATCACTGGAAAAATCTTTTTGGGGAAGGCGCCACTCAAGGAGTAGCTCTTGTCCTCTTGGAGGGTCGGCCTGCCTCGGATCGGGACTTCCCACAAAGGTGCTTGCTAAACTCTCTCGATTTACTGGCTCTCTTTTGACTGAGACATAATATTTTTCGCAACCACAGAGGAGGAAAAGAGACAAAATAAGCCATTGACAAATGCGCATGAAACCTCTTAGAATTCTCCCTATGACTATGACCGATCGAGCAGAAAGTGTCAATGGAATCGTCTTCTCAAAAGACCGGAAGGAGGTGCTCCTTATTAAGCGGCGGGATGTCCCTGTCTGGGTTCTTCCTGGTGGTGGCATCGACCAAGGCGAGTCGCCCGAAGAGGCGGCGATCCGAGAAATGGAAGAGGAAACGGGCTGCAAGATGAAAATTGTCCGAAAAGTCGCCGAGTATACTCCCCTTTGTCGCCTTGCCCGCTTTACCCATTTTTTCGAATGTGCAATAACAGCTGGATCGCTCGAAGTGACCGATGAAACTCGAGGAGCTGCCTTTTTTCCTCTAGAGAATTTGCCGCAAATGCCTCCACCCTACGCCGAATGGATCGGTGACGCGGCAGCCAACCTTTCTGATCTCTTAAAGAAAAGGATCGAAACTGTTACCTACGGCAATCTTCTTAGACACGTTGTGCGTCATCCGGTATTGGTCCTTCGCTTTCTTTTAGCCCGCTGTGGCCTTCCTTTGAATGGTCCCCAAAAGTGATATGTAGAAATGTTTTTTTGTCTTCACGTACCAGCCTCCAAGAATAATGGGACTTTTCCACATACTCATGAATCGCATCGAAAATGACCTTAGCATCTTTTGGCAAAGCTGGTTTTTCCATCCCAGGCAATATTTTTATATAGGTTTTATGAATCCTGTGTTGGCGAGTAGAACCTCCATCCTCAACCCTTTCGAATCGTCCTCGAATGTGGAGCTCCTCATCCTGAGTGACAAGAGTTAGAGTTACAACCCTTCTGGAAGTGGTTTTTGTCCCCCTCTTGAACTTTGGTTGTAAAATAATTCTAGAGTGCTCTGTTTGGGAAACTGGTCCTACCATTTCACTACCTCTGGTTAAGGTTTTAGCAGACAGTTTAGAGCATACACGGTAATTTAGGCAAGGGACTAGACCATTTTTGAAGGATCGACCGCAGCATCAAACTCTTCAGCGGTCAGGTATCCAAGAGAAAGGACCGCCTCTTTAAGGGTGGTGTGTTCCTTATAGGCCTTTTTGGCGATTTCAGCAGCTTTATCATACCCAATCACCGGGTTCAAGGCAGTGACAAGCATAAGGGAGCGCTCGACAAGGGCGTTGATCTGTTTAGTATTTGCTTGAATCCCCTCCAAACAACGGTCATGAAAATTTTTCGTTCCATCAGCCAAAAGTTGAATTGACTGGAGAAGATTGTAGATCATCACCGGTCGGTAGACATTGAGCTCAAAATTTCCTTGAGACCCTGCCGTGGCAATGGTGGTGTCATTCCCCATGACCTGGATACAGATTTGGGAAAGGGATTCGCACTGGGTGGGGTTTACCTTGCCTGGCATGATCGAAGAGCCTGGCTCGTTGCTTGGAAGGATGAGCTCCCCAATTCCGGAGCGGGGCCCCGAGGCCATCCACCGGATGTCGTTGGTTATTTTTAGAAGCGAGCCAGCCAAAAGGCGGAGGGCGCCACTCATCTCAACAAGGGCATCATCGGCAGCGATCGCTTCGAACTTATTAGGCGCTGTTACGAAGGATGTGCCGGTCAACTCTGAAATCGTGGTAGCCACTTTTTCGGAAAAGCCTTTAGGAGCATTGAGCCCTGTCCCCACAGCGGTTCCACCAAGTGCGATTTCAGAAAGGTGGGGGAGCGCCGTCTCGATCGCTCGGATCCCATATTCAATCATCGCCGCATAGCCGGAAAACTCTTGACCTAAGGTAAGGGGAACGGCGTCCATTAAGTGGGTCCGCCCAATCTTCACAATCTTTGCAAAAGCTTTTTCCTTGGCTTTAAGCCCCTCGAGAAAAATCTTCAGGTGGGGCAAGAGGTCTTTTTTAATCTTTAGGGTTGCTGCGATGTGTGCAGCAGTAGGAAAAGTGTCGTTTGAAGATTGCGATTTATTGACATCATCATTCGGGTGGATCGGCTCTTTAGAGCCTACCTTTCCTCCCACTTTTTGGATCGCATAGTTGCTGATCACTTCGTTGACGTTCATGTTGGTCTGGGTTCCCGAGCCGGTTTGCCAAACCACAAGGGGAAAGTGATCGTCAAGCTTGCCCGCCAAAATGGCGTCGGCAGCATCGACGATCAGATCAAGCTTATCTTTTGGGAGAAGTTCCATCTCGTGGTTGACGATGGCGGAGGCCTTTTTGACCGTCGCTAACCCGTAAACAACCTCCATCGGCATCTTCTCTCCTCCAACGGGGAAGTTTTGCCTTGAACGCTCGGTTTGCGCTCCCCAATACCTATCTTCAGGAACCTCGATAGTCCCAAGTGAGTCTTGCTCTTTTCTCATACCTGTCTTATACCTTTGATTGCTCCCTAATGTCAATCAGAGGTCTAAAACCTTCTCTAAACTCGCGACTTTTTCTTTAAGTTCTTTCACATCTGTTTCAACTGCTTCTACCCTCTTTTCAATAGGCTGATTTTCTGAAAAAGTCGGAATGTTTTTTCCTTCACGCAACTCCGTAGCAGAAACCTGACCTCGCGTATATTCTTCAATGCGAAGAGCAAGCTCTAATGAGGGTTTTCTTTCCTTTCTAAGGAGTTGGTGACTACTCCCTCGCCTAAAGGCGAGGGCTTCTAGGGATTGCTCCCAGGCCATCTAGTCCGAGGGCCAAAATATTTTGTGCTGCGTTGAGGTCCCTTGAGGCTTTATATCCACATTTTCTGCAGTTGTGCTTTCTATCTTTGAGCTCTTTGGCTTCTATGTGTCCACACTGACTGCACATCTGGGTTGTATAGGCGGGGTTTACCAGTTTTAACTGTCTACCAGCTTCTTCCGCTTTGTAGGTTAAAATTTGGCAAAACTGACTCCAACTTGCATCTGCAATGTTTTTTGCAAAGTAGGACCCTTCCATCATTTTCTTGACTTCTAGGTCTTCTATGTAAATGCATTGATAGTTTTCGACGATTTTTTTTGCTTCTTTGTGGCAAAAGTTTTTTCTCTGGTTACGGATTTTATCGTGGATCTTAGCGACTGCTTTCCCTGTTTTCCTTCTCCGTTTTGTCCCTTTTTCTAGCTTGGAAAGTTTTCTTTGGGCTTTTGCTAACCGCTTTTCTCCCTGTTTGAAAAATCTTGGGTTGGAGACCGCACTTCCATCAGATAGGACGGCAAACTGCTCCAGCCCCACGTCGATCCCCGTTTTGGTCTCTTTTTGGGGAAGGGGCTTTGCTAAAGCTTCACAGGAAAACGAGACTTCCCAATCTCCCGACGCGTTCCTTCGGATGGTGCATGTTTTAATGGTTCCTTCTATTGGTCTATGAAGCTTAACTCGAATTTTCCCTATCTTGGAGAGTTTCAGTTCATTTTCTACAAGGGAAAAGCCACTTTGGGGGTAGCAAAAGCTATTATACCGATGCATCCCTCTAAAACGGGGAAAGCCGGGCTTTTCTCCTTTTTTGCACCTTCGAAAAAAGGCTTTAAAAGCTTTATCTAGTCGATCGACAACGTTTTGCAGTACTTGCGAATGGACTCCTTCAAGAGATGGTTTTTCTTCCTTCAGGAAAGGCAAAAACATCATCTGATCATATTTGGAAAGGGGCATTTCCAGCTCATCATAGGCAACAATTCTCTCGCTAAGAAGTTCGTTATAGAGCCACCTGCATTCATCTAAGCAATCCTGCAACAGTCTCTTTTGTTTCTTAGTGGGGTAAAGCCTGAATTGAAAGGACTTGCGAATTAACATAGAAACATTTTACCATTCATTCTTAGTGCATGTCAAATGATAATTTTTCA